>DASUQU010000386.1:0-19194 GCA_036280495.1 Thermomicrobiales bacterium
GGGATAGAGATCGTCCTGGTGCAAAGAGATGAACAGGACGCTGGGATCGGCCCAGAATGCGGCCTGCGTCCCATTGCCATGATGGACGTCCCAGTCGAGGATGAGAACACGTTGCGCACCGTGAATACGCTGCGCCTGACGCGCCGCGACGACAGCGTTGTTGAAGACGCAGAACCCCATCCCCTTGTCCGCCATGGCGTGGTGACCGGGAGGCCGAACCAGAGCGTACGCCGCGTCGACAACACTGGTTAGGACCGCGTCGACCGCGGCGATCGTGCCGCCGGCCGCAAGACGCGCCACGCGATCCCCGCCCCGGCCGATCGGAGCGCCCGCGCCGGTGTCTCCGCCGTTGGTCTGTGCGATCTCGGCCACACGCGCGAGGTACTCCGGCGTGTGATAGACAGTCAGTTGCTCGTCGGAGGCAATAACGGGATCGATCCGGCGCATCCGCTCCGCGATGCCGAACAAATCCATGAGGTGTTTCGCGCGACCGACGAGAGCCGGGCTGGACGGGTGTGCGACCGGCTCGGCAAAGGGATACGGGTAGCGGTCTTCGATCAAGTCGAGACCGGTGTTATGGGTTAGATAGCGGTCGTCGAAGACAAGACCGATGAGACGGTCTCGTGGCACGGGTAACTCCACCTTGAAGAGTTGAAACGCTACAAGGGGGCGACGCTGAGACCCATGCCGTCCATCACGTTCCAGAACGTCATGAACGTCGACCAGTCGTAGTAGTTCATTCCACCCGTCGCCGGATCGGCCACATAGACGCCGCCACTGTCGTAACCATCCGCGACGACCACGTGCAAGCCGGACACGAGCTTGTACGGGGTTCCATCCCCCGCGTACTCATAGAAGCCGGTGTTACCCCAGAGACCGAGCCAGACGAGGACCGGGGTCCCCGCATCGAGGCGCGCGGTGAGGGCCGTGGCGTTCCCCTGGGCGTAAAACTCCTCGCCGTAGAAGCCGTAGTTCGCCAGAGCCGGAGCCAGCGCTGCGGCGTAGACGCCGTAATCGTCGGTATTGCCCCACCAGCCCGTGATATCGCCCCGATAGCCCCAATGCGGGTTCTCGGACCAGCCGACCAGCGCATCGAACTCGTATTCCGAGACCCACACCCCGTAGGCCCCCATCGCCATCACCAGTGCCGCGTACTCGCAACTCAGATTCCGTTGCTGGGCGTACGTCGGTACCCCTACTCGCACCGCGTCTGAGGCACCAGCATCCGAAGTGCTCCAGTATTGCGCTTCGCCGGCAGCCTGAGCGATGGCGACAGCCGCGCTCAGCTCCACCATGTCGGGGTTGTCGGCACAACCGCCGCCCTCGGTGATCGAGACGGGCATCCCTCCCGCGTACTCACCGCCAACGAGGACGTCCATCCACGCTTCGTATCCGGGAGCCGCCCAACTCGTGTCCACGCCGAGATAGGCGAGCCCGTCGGCGTCCGTCATGCTCCAATCGGCCCAGACGACCTCGCCGCCGTGGACGAGATTGACACCGACTGCCACGTCTGGAACGCCGCCGCCTGCTTCCTGCACCTCGACACTAGCGTCGATCCAGCACCCAGCCGCTGGCGTCACGGACCCAAGCGTTGCCCATCCACCAACGTGCGAAAGTCCAGCCCCCTGTGCGGCGGCGGATTGGGCGAAACCGGCAAAGGACGACACGAGTGTTGCCAGGACAGCCAGCACAGCGGTGGCGTTCCGCACTTAGTACCCCTCCCTGAATCGAGGCTGCTTGTGCTCACGGCCAAACGTGCCCGCCTGCGATGGCGAGCACGCATCGGTCCTCGATCCTACCACACGAAATATCGTTCAAGTGCCGAAAGGTCACGGTGAACGTACACTCGCCGGTCCTGTCAGCCAGAGCACCCAGGTGTCTCTGGGTAACTTGAACGGGGGTCGCCCTATTCCGGCTCGAAGCGTTCTTCGCGCCACGGGTCGGCACTATTGCTGTAGCCGAATGACTCCCAGAAGCCACGGCGGTCCTCGGCGAGGAACTCGATGCCGCGGAGCCACTTCACACTCTTCCAGGCATACCGATCGGGAACGACGGCGCGCAGTGGGGCACCATGTTCCGGTGTCAGTGGCGCTCCGTCGTGGTGGGTTGCAATGACCACCCGCGGATCGAGAAAATCGCCAATCGAAAGATTAGCCGAGTACCCACCCTCGCCGTAAAGCAGGACAAAGCGAGCCGACGGTCTGACGCGGACGAGATCACAGAGGTACCGTGACGACACGCCGCGCCAGGTGTGTCCGAGCGACGACCACCGCGTCACGCAGTGCAGATCACCATCAGTCTCGATGGTCGGCAAATCCCGCCACTGCTTCCAGTCCCACCTCCGCTCGGTCTCAACCAATCCCCAAAGCCGCAGGTCCCAGCTCTCGGGGTCGAAAGCCGGGATTTCACCGTGGTGGAGAACCGGCCAGCGCGTGGCGATCACTTGCCCCGGCGGCACGCGGTGCGCCAAATCAGCGGGAATGACCGGGCGGCGAACCCCACGACCTGTTCGTGCTTTCAGAACCAAGTGGACCTCGAACTCGATTGCATCCGGCGTGAGTAACGGACGAGTCTGACGGGCAAGTATAAGGAACCTTCCAATGAGTCGGCCCTGTCCATGACGCCCTGGCACTCGCGATTCAAGAATGCCAGCCCTCGGTTGACGCAAGAGATATTGTCAATGTAGAGTCGGTTGGCAGAGAAACCGCCGTCCCGGCGAGCAACCGCGCGTCGGGAGTTCCGATTCCACCATTTTGCCCGGCGCGGCTCCCCGCGGATTGGTTAGTCTTAGCGGCCGTCCAGGAGGACGGAGTAGGTCGAACATGTCTCAGGACACCATGGCTGGCAAACGCGACTACTATCAGGTTCTGGAAATCAACAGATCGGCTTCCGGCGATGACATCCGTCGCGCTTACCGACGATTGGCGCGGCAGTACCACCCCGACCTGAACCCAGCCGCAGAAGCCGAAGAGCGCTTCAAAGAGATCAACGAAGCATACGAAGTCTTGTCTGACGATTCCCGGCGTGCCGCGTACGACCGGTTCGGCCATGCGGCAACCGGTATGCCCGGCGGGTTCGGCGGCGCCGACCCCTTTGGTTTCGGCGGCGCGGCTGGCTCACCATTCGCCGACATCTTCGAGACGTTCTTCGGCGCCCCTGGCACGACCCGGCGGTCACGCACACCGTCGCGCGGCGCCGATATCCAGGTCACCCTGACAATCGAGTTCGAGGAAGCAATCTTCGGCGCCGAGAAGGATGTCGAGATTACTCGCCTCGAGGTCTGTGAGAGTTGCGCTGGGTCCCGCATGCGCGATGGGCAAAAACCGCCCGTCTGCTCCGTCTGCAACGGCGCCGGACAAGTCCGCCGTGCCCAGCAGACGATCCTCGGTCAGTTCATGACGAGTACGCCCTGCTCCGCCTGTGGAGGCGAGGGCGTAAGCATCACGGACCCCTGCCCCGACTGCCGGGGTCGCGGCCGGGTTGCCAGGACCCGCACCATTACCGTCTCCATCCCCGCCGGGATCGACGACAACTCCTCGCTTCGTCTGACGGGACAGGGCGAGGCCAGTCCGGACGGCGGGCTCGCGGGTAACGCGTACGTACGCATTATGGTCGCGCCGCATCCGCTCTTCACCCGGAAAGACCGCACCATCTTCCATCAGGTCCGCGTCAACGTCGCGCAGGCGGCGCTCGGCGACGAGCTGGAGGTCGAGACCATTGACGGGCCAGTCGCGTTCCGGCTCCCGGAAGGGACCCAGAGCGGTCAGCAGTTCCGCCTGAAAGGGCGAGGCGCACCGACGGTCGGAGGGACAGATCGCGGCGACCAGATCGTCACCGTCCAGGTCGTGACCCCGAAGAAGCTGACCCAGGAGCAGCGGGAGCTCTTCCAACAACTCGCCGCGTCGCTCGATTCCGAACTGGCACGGAGTGACGGCGAGCGGACGTTTTTCTCCCGGGTGAAGGACGCCCTACGCTACTAGCGGTAGCCGCGTCGCCGGCACCACGGCCGGAGACTGGCGGGCCACTCAGTGTGGCGCTGCCCGGTATCTGTCCGTCTGGGCGTCGAGACGACGCTGGTATACTTCCTCCGGCGGAGGCAGACACCATCCCCGCGCCAGCGCGCCGGTCGGATCTGTACTTTCCGTTGGCGGGTGGTGAAATGGTATCACAAGGGTCTTTGGAACCTTTGTTCCAGGTTCGAATCCTGGCCCGCCAGCCACTTCCCCGGCCACGTTCCGCGGCCCAGCAGACGCGCTAGGGATTCAGACGAGCACCGTGGGCAACGCACACCAAAGAGACGACCGGGTTGGTCTCATCGTGCTTGCCGCCGGCGCCGGCACCCGTATGCGTTCCACGGCGCCGAAACCCTTGCACACTGTCGCCGGTATTCCGATGGTCTCCCGCGTGCTGCGGGCTGGTCAAGGCGCGCGTCCCGATGACATCGTGCTCGTCGTCGGACCCGAGACCGTCGACCTTGCCCATCGGATCGAATCTACGGGCCACATCATCACCGTCGTCCAGGACCCGCCGCGCGGCACGGGCGATGCGGTGAAGTCTGCTCTCACGGCACTGCCTGACGTCGACTGGTTGGTTGTCCTCTACAGCGACCACCCCCTGCTTGAACCGTCGACGGTGAGCAAGCTCCTCAATGGAGTACGCAGTTCCCAAGCGCGAGTGGCTATCCTGACTGCGATCCTCCCGCACCCAGGGGACTACGGTCGCATCGTGCGCGACGGTGAGCAGCGACCGGTGGGAATCGCCGAGCGGCGCGACGATGACGCCGCGCTGCGAGTCGGTCCGACGGAGATCAATGCCGGGCTGATGGCCCTCGATGCCAATTGGGCGCGCTGGGCGCTGGATCAGATTCACCCGAGCGGCGCCACCGGCGAGTTCTATCTGACAGACCTGGTCTCGATCGCCGTCGCCGGCGTTCAGTCCGGCGAGCCTTGGCCCGTCGCCGTGGTCGCCGGCGACCCCGATGACGCTGTCGGCGTCAATGACCGCGCGGATCTCGCATACGCCGAATCCCGGGCTTGGGAGCGAAAGCGGGAGCGCCTCATGCGCGACGGCGTCACGATGCGGCTACCGGAGACCATCGCCATTGACGAGGACGTAGAGATTGGCGGCGACACCGTGATCCTGCCGCATTCTCAGCTCTCCGGGGCAACAGTCGTCGGCTCCGGTTGCGTCATCGGACCCTCCGCGGTCATCGCCCACTCCAGGCTCGGCGATCGGGTCATCGTCCGCTCCTCGACGGTCGAGGACTCGGTCATTGCGGATGACGCCGATGTCGGCCCCTATTCACACGTGCGCGCCGGCAGCGAGATTGGACCGCACACGCACGTCGGAAACTTCGCGGAGCTCAAGAATGCCCGTCTCGCATCGGGTGTCAAGGTAGGGCACTTCAGCTACATCGGAGACGCCGCGGTCGGCGCCGAAACGAATATCGGCGCTGGCACAGTCACAGCGAACTTCGACGGCACGCGAAAGCATCAGACTGCCATCGGGGCGCGCGCGTTTATCGGCAGTGACACCATCCTGCGTGCTCCGATAAGCATCGGCGACGACGCGCGCACCGGCGCCGGATCGGTGGTGACCAGGGACGTGCCCGACGGCGCTACTGTCGTCGGCATACCCGCCCGGCTGATGCGGCGCGCGCCGGCCGCGCTGGTTCAAAACACCAAGGAGGAGTAGGTGGACGGGCGTCTACAGATCTTCGCCGGAACGTCCCATCCTCAGCTCGCCGCCGAGATCATGGGTGCGCTGGAGGCTCCACTTGGTCGCGCCGAAGTGGGGCTGTGGCGCAACGGTGAGACCCGGGTGAAGCTCGAGGAGAACGTGCGCGGCTCCGACGTCTTCGTCATCCAGTCGATGAGCGCTCCCGTCGACCATCACCTGATGGAGCTCCTGCTGATTATCGATTCCCTGCGGCGCGCGTCGGCGGCTCGGATCACGGCCGTCATCCCGTATTTCGCGTATGCCAAGCAGGAAAAGAAGACTACGGGTCGCGAGCCTATCTCTGCCAAACTGGTCGCCAATCTCCTGACCACCGCCGGCGCCGACCGCATCCTGACCATGGATCTTCACTCGCCGGCCATCGAGGGGTTCTTCGATATTCCGGTCGACCACTTGCGCGCGGCGCCGATCCTGGCACGCCATATCAACCGCCAGGGTTTGCGAGACCTTGCTGTCGTCAGCCCGGACGCGGGCGGCGTCGCTCGCGCCGAAGACCTGCGCGGCCGGACCGGCGGGTCGCTGGCGATCATCTCCAAGCGGCATCCTGGACCAGACGTGTCCGAGGCGCTGGAGATGGTCGGCGACGTCTGCAACAAACCAGCCGTCGTCGTCGATGACATGATTTCGACCGGCGGCACGCTTTCGCTAGCCGCGGAGCTGCTCAAGGAGCGCGGGGCGTCTCCCATTTATGCGGCGGCAACGCATGGCATCTTTGCTCTAGAGGGACTACGGCTCGTCCACGAGTCGCCCATTGACAAGGTCCTCGTGACAGACACGCTTCCGCTGCCAGATAACGGACCCACGGAAAAGATCGAGGTCGTTTCGGTGGCGCCGCTCTTGGCCGAAGCGGTGACCCGTATCCACAAGGACCTCAGTATCAGCGCCCTCTTCACCTGAAGAGGGCTCGCGGCGGACCGGCGGAAGGCATTGCTCCTGTGAGCGGCAACAATTGGTCCCTGATCGCGATCGCGATCGTTTCACTCCTGGTGATGGCCGGTGCCGCCACAGTCGAGGCCAGTGCGGGGCTGATCAGCCGCCAACGGTTCCGCCAGGCCGCGACCGGACCCAGCCGCGAGCGTAGCGTCCAGACCCTGCTCGATCCCCGCCGCTCGCTCGTCTCGGCGTTGCAGCTGGTGCAGGTGATCGCGATCGCTCTCGCCACCAGTTTGATGACCTACGTTATCGTGCGCGAGGGGGGCCGCGGCCCGGTGTTGATCGCCGTCGTCGTAGCCAGCGCGCTCTTCCTCCTCCTCGGTCAGGCTATCCCGCGGGCGCTGGCCCGTACGAAGCCGAGCACCACCGCCGGAGCACTATTGAGTCTGGCCCGGTTCGTGGCAATGCTCGTTCGGCCGCTTTCAGCCATCTCCGACGGCGCCGCTGATCTCTTCACAAGACTCTTCGGTGGCGAGCAACCGGACACGGTTCCCGCCGGCTCCGAAGACGAATTGCTGATCATCACCAGGGATGACCACGACGACGGCGTCATCGAACCGGAAGAACGGAAGATGATTGACAACGTGCTGCGGTTGGAGGAAACGAGCGCCCGCGACATCATGGTCCCCCGCGTCGATATCGTCGCCGTCGCGGAAGATGCGTCATCGCAGGATATCGTCGACGCGATCACGGAGAAGGGCCACTCCCGCTTGCCGGTGTTCCGGGAGTCGATCGACGAGATCGTGGGGATCCTTTACGCCAAGGATCTCTTGCCGTTCGTGATCGGCTCGACCCGGACGCTGCCGATCAAACAGCTATTGCGCCCGGCCTACGTCGTTCCCGAATCGAAGCGGCTCGACGATCTCCTCGCGGAGCTGCGTCGCAACCGGGTCCACATCGCCGTCGTGGCGGACGAATATGGCGGCACCGCCGGGCTCGTTACTATCGAAGACATCCTCGAAGAGATCGTGGGCGAGATTCAAGACGAATACGACGAAGAACTAACGCTCCTCGAACTGGTCAGCGAAAGCGAGGTCATCGTTGACGGTCGCCTTCCAATCGAGGAGATCGAGGAAGCACTGGGCGTTGCAATCACCGGGGAAGACGATCCCTACGGCACGGCAGCTGGATTCGTCCACTGGCATCTCGACCGCATGCCCCAGCAGGGCGACCACTTCGATGCGCACGGGATCCGAGCGGAGGTCCTCGACGTCGAAGGCAATCGCTTGCGCCGTTTGCGCTTGACTCGGATCGCCGCCGACGAACTTCCGCAGGAAACTCCAGACGCTGCATCGCGCGAAAATGCGACGTCACTCCTCCCCGACGCGTGACTCACCATCCAGTCTGGGTGATTCATCACTACGACAGTGTCACCAGCACCATGGAGGTTGCGAGCCGATTCGCCGGGTTCGGCGCGCGGGAGCGGACGGTCGTCGTGGGTACCGAGCAGACTGCGGGGCGCGGCCGGGGAGGCCGACCATGGCACGCCGCGGCGGGGAGCGCGGTTTTCGCCACCCTCATTTTGCGCCCGCCGGTTGCGGCTCACCGGCTCTCGACTCTGCCCCTGATTGCGGGAGTGGCCATCGCGGAAGCAATCGAGCGCATTGCCGGCTGCTCTGCCTCATTGAAATGGCCGAACGACGTCTGGCTTGGTGCAGATCCAAATTTCACAAAGGTAGCGGGGATCCTCGTCACAACGAGCCTGCGCGGTGACGGGGTCGAGCATGCGTTGGTCGGTATCGGCATCAACGTTCTTGGGTCCGCCCACGACCTGCCCCCGGGAGCCACGACCATCCAGGCGGCCACCGGAGTCACCACCACTCCGAACGCGGTACTTCATGACGTGCTCGAGCGGTTCGATGAGGGGTATGTCGCCTTCGTTGCGTCGAATGGCCGGCCGCCTCTCGATACCTGGCTGGCTCGAGCGGCGCTCCTCGGCGAGGTCGTTTCCCTCGAGGATGCCGGCCAGCCACGCACAGGAACCTACGTTGGAATCGCTGAAGACGGCGGACTTCTGCTCCAGGAGCCGGGACACCCGGTTCGTAAAGTTGTGGCTGGTGACCTGGTGCGCGGACCCCGCGTCTCCTCGGAACCTGGCTAGTCCTCCTTGCGCTCGGTCAGTGTTCCCCGCAGCTGCCGCTCGGCGGTCCGGCCCGGCGGATGGAACAGGATATCCATCGCGATCCAGACCGTCCGCGAGAACGGGAAGAGGGCCACCGGAAAGGCAATCGCGAGCGCGACGGCGATGAGTTCTTGCCAGATCAGATCGAGGTGCCGAAGATCGGTCTTGAAGATCAGGAAGATGGCCAACCCCAGTCCGAGGAATTCGGCGACGATCAGATTTAGGGCATAGGCGCCGAGAAAGTAGCCCTCCTCCCGCTCGAACCGGACTCCGCACCTCGGGCACCGCTCGCGCAGCGCGAAGTAGCCGTCGTAGACACCAGGGCTGCCGCAATACGGGCAGCGCCGGGTGAGCGCCCTTCCCATGGTCACCAAGAACCGGTTCCAGGTGGCCCGAGGCAGGCCCCACAACTCTGTCCGCGGGCCTGGTTCGGCGCTCAAGTTGAAATCCCAATCAATTTTTTGCGTTGCGTACTTCGGTGGTAAGTGCGGGAACGACTTCGAAGAGATCGCCGACGATCCCGAATGACGCAATCTTGAAGATCGGCGCCTCCGGATCGCGATTGATCGCCACGATGTAGTCCGACCCCTGCATCCCCACGTTGTGCTGCACGGCGCCGCTGATACCGACGGCGACGTAGAGGCGCGGCGAGACCGTTCTGCCCGTCTGTCCGATCTGCTCGTGGTGCGGCCGCCAGCCGGCATCGACGACCGCCCGCGTTGCCCCGACCGCCGCGCCAAACGCGTCCGCAAGCTCTTCGACCATCGTGAAGTGAGAGGGTTCTTTCAGCCCTCGCCCTCCGCTGACGATGACCTCTGCCGAGTCGAGGCGGGACGCGCCGCTCCCTTTCGACGTCGTTTCGACGACGGAAACACGCAAGTCTTCCTCCGTCAGCGCCACGTCGAGCATCTCGACGACCGGCTCGGTCCGACCGGACTCGGCTTTGGTGAAGCTCCCGGAGCGCACGGTCGCCATCGCCGGCCCCTGGCCGGGAAACGTGATGTGCGTCAACGCGCGGCCGCCAAGCACCGGCCGCATGGCGGTCAATGCGCCACTATCAACGGCAAAGCTCACACAGTCGGCGGCTAGACCGGCGCCGAGCCGGGCCGCGACCAGCGGCGCGTAATCGCGACCAGCGGTCGTTCCCGGAATCAGGACGACTGCCGGCTCAGTCGCGGCAATAGCCTGTGTCAGCGCGGCGGCGCCCGGCGACGGCGTCAGGCCGGCAAATCGCTCGTCGTCGGCGATCAGGACCCGATCCGCCCCGCCGCTAGCCCAGGTTCGCGCCGTGGCGGCGATCCCAGCTCCGACGAAGAGCCCGGTGACTTTTCCACTACCCAGGCCACTCGCGACCTGTCGCGCCGCGGTAAGCATTTCCCAGGAGATGGGACGCGCTGATCCGTCGGCAGCGGCTTCGCCGACTACAAGGACGTTCCCGCTTCCCTGCACCGCATCCTCCATCATCGCTGGGGCCGGCCGGCACTCCAGATCAAATGAGTTTCTGCTCTTGCAACCACTCCACCAGCTGTTTGGCCGCCTCGGTCGCGGGAACGTCCTGGACGATGGTGCCTGCCACCGTTTTCGCCGGCACGTGGGGTGCGTCCCAGGCGAGGCGCCGCTCGGTCGGAACGCGAGCGGCGAGGGTCTCGATCGGTTTCTTCTTCGCGGCCATGATCCCTTTCAGGGATGGCAGTCTCGGCTGGTCGAGACCTGTCGACGAGAGCAGGACCGCCGGCAACGTCGAGCGGACCGTCTGATACCCATCTTCCATGTCGCGCCGCACCCGCAGTCCGTCCTCGTCGATCTGGATCTCGACCACGTTAGAGATGACCGGCATCTTCAACAACTCGGCAACCTGCGCTCCGACCTGCCCGGCCTCATAGTCGTCCGACGTTTGCCCGGCGATGACCAGGCTGCAATCGAGGGGTCGCAATGCATCGGACAAGATCGAGGCTATACCCAGCGTGTCGTTGGCATTGACATCCTCTAATTCGAGATGGATCCCACGATCGGCGCCCATGGCCAGGGCGCGGGTAATGACGTCTCTCACCGACGCCGGGCCCGCAGCGACAGTGATGACCTCCCCACCGAACGATTCTTTCAGTTGCAGCGCGGCTTCGACGGCGTACTCGTCGTAGGAGCTCATGCCGAGCTGGGCGCTGGGCACGATCCGGCCATTGCCGCGATCGATCCGCATTGCGTTCATGTCGGGGACTTGTTTGATGAGCACCGCGATTGTGAGCGGTCCAGCACCTGGCATTGCGTGAGTGGCTCTCCCTGACCCCGCTCATGCTGCGGGAGCCTGCATGGGCGTAAACCTGTTCTGCCCGACCCGGAATCATACCAGTGGTCAGGAAACGGATCGGGGGGCGCTCACGTCGCGAGGCTTTCTCCCAGCGCGAGATGAATGTGCAGCGCGAGCTGCAGCCGCATGCGGAGACCCGCATCATCGAGGTCATATCCCGTGATATCGCGGATGCGGTCGAGCCGGTACAGCACGGTGTTGCGATGGACGCCAAGGCGTTCCGCTGCTTCCTTCGGGCTCCCGTTCGCCGCGAAAAACGCGTCCAGCGTACTGACTAGATCGGCGTTGTTCTCTCGATCATAGGCCAGCAGTTCGCCGAGCGACTGCGCGTAGAGGTCGCTCAGCTCTGGGAGCCCTTCAGCCGCAAAGATCAGCCGATAGACGCCAAGATCGCCGAACAGCGTCAGATGCCCAGGGCCTTGCATTCGACGGCCGAGGAGGAGCGCCTGGCGGGCCTCGGCATGGGATCGACGGATCCCTCCGATCCCGTCCCGCATGGTGCCCACTCCGACCGAGATGGCGGTATCTCCACTTGGACGTACGAGGCTCACCAGTTCGTCCCGCAACGACACCGCCAGCCGGCGTTCCTGACCGGCAACTGCCGCGGGGAGCACGATCTCGGCGCTATTGTTGCGAATGCGCCAGAGCACCCGCCCGCCTCGGGTCATTCCGGTGCGCGCAATCGCGGCTTCTAGCCCCTCCCAGCGCTCTTCACCGGAGCTGGCGCGGACCGGTCCCGCCGCGGCGCTATCGATCCGGGCGACAATCGCGACATGCGAAGCAAGCAGGTCATGACCCAGCCGCTTCGCCTGCTGCAGCAGCGTCGCTTCACTGCGCAGCGCGCCGTCCAGCACCTCGTCAAGAACGTCGAGCTCCACTTCGCGACGCACGGTCGCCGCTGCCTGCTCTCGCGCCAGCACCACGGCACAAGCTGCAGCGCCGCGGGCCGTGACTTGCGCATCCTCCGGCGCAGCGCTGCCGCGGGGAACGATCAGGGACACGCTCCCCAAGAGCCCATCGCGACCAATCACCGGTGCCACCAGCCGGGACCAGGCGCTGTTGAGCTCGTAGGTGGCGGTCGGTGGATCGGCGGGACTCGCCTCCGCCGTCGTGCGCAGCCAGCGCGCCACGGTGGCACGATCGCGCTGTAGGACCGACTCGATCATCTCTCGATTCGGCGGCGACTTGCCCACCGCGTGATACGCAAGGAGTCGTCCGTCGCGGCCCTCCAGAGCCACGGGCCGGCCACTGATGCGCGCCAACTCCTCCACGACGTCGCCGAGCGGCTCACCGGCGATGGCCAGGTCCATCAGTTGTCGCAAGACCTCCTGGCCCCGATGCTGCACCTCCCGCCGCCGCTCGCTGATCAGCCGCGCCGCGTCTCGCTCCAGCGCCCCAACGTCCGCACCTTTGGGCAGCGCAAGCAGCGGCAGTCCGGCCTCTTCCGCGGCTTCCCTCGCCGGTTTGCCGATCGTGCCCAGCACCGCCGCCCCCGCGACGCCGAGATCGGCCAGGCGACGAATGGCCTCATCCAGGTGCAAACCCTCGTCCAGCTCGGACAGGATCGCGACCGGCAGGAGTACCAGCTCGCCGCCGGACAGGTGTCCAAACGCGGGCGGGCTGGATCGGATGCGCGCCGCCCAGGTCACCTCACGGCCAAGCCCGGTTGCTCCGGCTGCAACCGTCGTCCCGGCCGGTAACGCGAGTGTGATGACGTCTTCGACAGTGATCATTCCTGGCGGCGCCTCAATTCGCCCGTCTATGGGACACGGGCGGTCGTTTCACTCGCCGTACCGCTCCCGTTCCCAGGGGCTCACATAGCGTCTGTAGTCGCTCCATTCGGCACGCTTGACCAGCAGGAACTGATCACAGACGTAGTCACCCAGTGCCTCGCGCACCGCGTCGTCCTCGGCCAGTGCCGCTAGCGCGTCGCCAAGCGTCTGCGGTAGCGACGGCACTCCCAGGCGGACCAATTCGGCATCGTCATGGCGCACCAGATTCTCATCGAGGGCCAATGGGGGCTCCTCACCGCGGCGAATTCCGTCCATGGCACTGGCCAGGGAAACGGCGAGGGCCAGATACGGATTCGCCATGTTGTCAGGGGATCGGAGCTCGAGTTCGACCGTGGAGTCGGTCGCCGGACCCCAGGATGGCACGCGCACCAGTGACGCCTGGCTGAGCCGAGCCCAGGTGGCGTGGCGTGGCGCGCGGTGACCCGCCGCCAGCCGCTTGTACGAATTGACCGTCGGACAAACGATCGCGCACATGCCACGGGCGTGCGCCAGCTGCCCGGCGATCGCGTGACGCGCCTGGAGTGAGATTGTCTCACCTTCGCCGCGGAGGGCATCGGAACCGTCGCTGAGGTGGTACAGGCGCTGGAAGACATGCATACCTGAACCCGGCGCGTCCGCGAGCGGCTTAGGCATGAAATTGGCACGCAATCCGTGCCGTTGGGCGACGGCTCGGATCACTTCGCGCACCGTCAGCACGGTGTCAGCCATGCGCAGCGGGTCCGCTGTGAGGAGATCGAGCTCCTCCTGCCCGGGTCCCGTCTCGTGGTGGGCGCCACCGACCTGGATCCCCATTTCCGCCAGCGAGGCGACCACGTCATCCCGTGTGCCGGTGCCGAGCCCCGGACCGGTGCCGAAGTACCCCGCGGTATCCGGCGGTGGTAAGAGACCGGCGTTGTCGGGTTGAAACAGGTAGTACTCGAGCTCGATCGCGACGCGATACTCGAATCCAGCAGCTCTCGCGTCGGCGATGTTGCGCTCGAGCACCGAGCGCGGATCGCCGGCGAAGGGCTGACCATCTCGCTTCCGCACGGAGCAGGAGAATCTGGCCCGACGTCCGGCGCCGGTCGGTTCGACATAGGTGACCAGCGTCGCCGGGTCGGGCGCGAGAAAGAGATCCATCTCGACCTCTCGCTGCCCGCCCGTCACGGCCGAACCGTCGAATCGGTACCCGTGCTGAAGGACGGATGGCAATAAGTCCCCCGGGATCGTCATCACCCGGGCGCCACCGGCGATGTCGCTGAACTGCAGATCGACCAGGCGCACGTCCTCGCGCGCCACCCGGTCCAGCAGCTCCTCGCGAGTCGGGACGTCACCTCGAACTGCCGTCTCCGTTGGCATCAACCACCTCACATTGCCTGGCGCGGCCCATTAGGCGCCGCGCACAAGATCACCGAGAGGAGCGTACTTTCGATCTCCTGGTTCCGCAACTTCGCGCGAGATTCAGGAGTCGGTTCAAGTTCCCAAGAGGCGATTCACACACGGTGCCGGCTCGATTCCCCAGCGCGAGGATTGGACCCGCAGCCCAAATCATGCCCCGCGCCTCAAGGCTCTCCGGACGTTGGGCTCCGCCAACCCGACCGCTACGCTCAAGGTCCACGACGAAGTGGGAGACCGGAAAGTGGTTCCGGGGGGGAAGCAATGAAGCGTCCTCGCAATTGCCCCGGCGGGTGCATCAGCCCGGTGGGCCGACGGTCTTGAAACCTGCCGGAGAGAGAAGACTATGCAGGCAGCACCCCGCCCCGCCGATCCACGAGCGCCCCTCTGGAACCCGGCGTACGAGCGCGACTCGTGCGGCGTCGGTCTCGTCGTCGATATCGCCGGACGACCCTCGCGCGAGATCGTCGAGCGTGCCCTGGCCGGGCTCGTCAATCTGACACACCGCGGCGGAGTCGGCGCCGACTCCCGCACCGGCGATGGCGCGGGCGTGCTCACCCAAATTCCGCTCACCCTCTTTGCTGAAACGCTCGCCACCGCCGGTCAAGATCACCTCGGTGCGGGTCAGCTTGGGGTGGCGATGGCCTTCCTCCCGAAGGACGACGATCAGGCTGACGCCGCCCGTCAAGCCATGAATGAAGCGGTACGAGGCCGGGGTCTCGATCCGATCGCCTGGAGGCCGGTTCCTCTCGATCCTACCGCCCTCGGCGACCAGGCGGTAAGCACGATGCCACGCATCGAGCAGCTCCTCATCCGCCGGCCCGTAGGCATGGAGGAAGATCGCTTCGAGCGTGAGCTCTTCCTGGCGCGCAAAGCCGCCGATCGCGCCGCCGCGGCCGCGGGCTGGCCAGAGTTCTTCGTCGTCTCCTGCTCCGCCAGGACGCTGATCTACAAAGCCTTTTGCCTACCCCGCGACCTGCCCCTTTTCTACCCGGATCTTCGGGATCCGCGCTATGAAAGCGCGATCGTCTTGTTCCACCAGCGCTATTCGACCAACACCCTCCCCACGTGGGCGATGGCCCAGCCGTTCCGCTTCCTGGCGCATAACGGCGAAATCAATACCATCGGCGGCAACCGGCTCTGGATGGAGGCGCGCGCACCGCAACTCCAGTTCCTGGACGGCACGTCGTCTGACCACCTGCGCCCGGTAGTCTCCTGGGAAGGGAGTGACTCGCTCAGCCTCGACGACGTCGTGGGCCTTCTTTACCACGGCGGCCGGTCGCTTCCCCACACTTTGATGATGTTGGTGCCGGAGCCGTGGGAGCAGCTCCCGGAGATGGACCTGGCCCGGCGAGCCTTTTACGAGTTCCACGCCGGACTCATCGAACAGTGGGACGGACCGGCCGCGCTCGGCTTCAGTGATGGCGTCATCGCCGGCGCCACGCTCGACCGCAACGGGCTGCGACCACTGCGCTACGCGATTACCAGCGATGGACTCTTCATCGCGGGCTCTGAGGCGGGGACCGTCGAAGTCGATCAGTCGACGGTCATCGAGAAGGGTCGACTCGGCCCCGGCCAGATGATCGCGGTCGATACCCGACGCGGCATCGTCTTACGCAACGATATGCTCAAGAGCGAGGTCGCGACCCGGCAGCCTTACGCCGACTGGCTCGCCGCCGGGCGCATTCAGCTCGATATCCCCGACGTGGACTGCGAGACCAGCGTGGCAACCACCGCGACTGACGGCTCTCCCGCCCGAGCGAAACCGGATCAGGCGACAGTCGCCCTGCAGCGCGCCTGCGGCTATACCGCCGAGGATCTGCGCCTGATCGTGAACCCGATGGCCGAGGGTCTGGAACCGACCTGGTCGATGGGCGACGACGCTCCCCTCGCCGTACTCTCCGACCGGCCCCGCCCTCTGCATGCGTTTTTCCGGCAGCGCTTCGCGCAGGTCACCAATCCGGCGATCGATTCGCTGCGCGAGCGGAAGGTCATGGCCCTCGACAGCTTTGTCGGGCGGCGCGGCAACCTTCTTGCAGAAACGGACGATCAGGCCAGGCTCCTCCAGCTCTCGAGCGTCGCCATCGACGATCCCACGATGCAGGCCATCAAGGGGCTCACGACTAGCGGCGTGGCCGCGACGACGATCTCGACACTCTTCGAGATCGGAGACGCGGACGCTGGCAGGATTCCCGGCACGGCGCTCGGCGAAGCGATTGAGCGCATCACCGTCGAGGCAGAAGCCGCCGTCCGCAGTGGTGCCGGCATCCTGGTCCTTTCCGACCGCGGGATCGACGAGGGTCGCGCGCCGGTGCCTGCGCTGCTGGCAACCAGTGCCGTCCATCACGCGCTCATCCGCGACGGACTCCGTAACCTTGTCGATATCGTCGTCGAGAGTGGCGAGGTCTGCGACGTCCATGCCCTCGCCTGTCTCATCGGCTACGGCGCCTCCACAGTCAATCCCTACGTCGCCCTCGCCGCGGCCGCTTCCCTCAGCGGCAGTCGTGGCTACGAAGAGCTCACTCCGGGCGTGCTGCGGCGGAATTATCTACAGAGTCTCGAAAAGGGCTTCCTCAAGGTCGCCTCGAAGATGGGCATCTCGACGGCGATGGGCTATCGCGGAGCCCAGATCTTCGAAACCCTCGGTCTCGCGAGCGAGCTCGTCGACCGCTATTTCACCGGCACGCCGGCGCGACTCTGTGGCATCGGGCTCCCCGAGATCGAGGCCGACATTCGGCGTCGTCACGTGGAGGCCTTTTCCGATCCCGCGCCGAAGCTGGCTGATCCCGGCTTCGTCCGCTACCGCAAGGAGGGCGAGCCGCACGCCTTCGAGCCGCCGCTGGTGAAGATCTTGCAGGAGGCGGTCAACACGGGCAGCGTGGAGGCATACCGTGCCTATCGGGATCACGTCGCTCAACACGCGCCGACCGCAATCCGCGACCTGATGCGCGTGGTGCCGCTCGACGAGCCCGTTCCACTCGAGGAGGTTGAACCCATCGAATCGATCGTCAAACGGTTCGTCGTGACCGCGATGTCGCTCGGCTCACTCAGCCCGGAGGCGCATCGCACCCTCTCGATCGCGATGAACCGGCTCGGCGCCCGCTCCAACTCGGGTGAAGGGGGCGAGGACCAGACCTGGTACGACGAGATTGGTCCGGACGTTGCCCATTCCAAAGTCAAGCAAGTCGCCTCCGGACGGTTCGGGGTCACGGCCCGTTATCTCGCGATGGCCGAAGAGTTGGAGATCAAGATCTCGCAGGGGAGCAAGCCAGGCGAAGGCGGACAGATCCCCGGTCACAAGGTCACGCACTTCATCGCCAGTGTTCGCCACGCCGTACCCGGTCTCCCGTTGATCTCGCCGCCCCCGCACCATGACATCTACTCGATCGAGGATCTGGCTCAGCTCATTTACGACCTGCGTCAGATCAACCCCCGCGCCAGGATCGGCGTCAAGCTGGTCGCCGAAGCCGGAGTCGGAACGGTCGCCGCCGGCGTTGCCAAGGCGCGCGCCGACTATGTCCTGATTAGCGGCCACTCCGGGGGAACAGGGGCTTCGCCACTCGCGTCGATCAAACACGCGGGTTGCCCCTGGGAGCTCGGTCTCGCCGAAACTCAGCAGACGTTGGTCAAGAACGGCCTCCGCTCTCGGGTGCGGCTGCGCACGGATGGCGGGCTCAAGACGGCCGAGGATATCGTCATGGCAGCGGTTCTCGGCGCTGAGGAGTTCGGGTTCGGAACCTCGGTGCTGGTCGCCATCGGCTGCGATATGGCGCGGCAGTGCCATCTCAACTCGTGCCCAACCGGTATCGCCACCCAGCGCGAAGACCTCCGTGCCAAATACACTGGCACCCCCGACCAGGTTGTCACTTACTTTCTCCACCTGGCTGGGGCGATCCGAGAAGAGCTGGCCGCGCTCGGTGCTCGCACGCTTGACGAGCTCGTCGGGCGCACCGACCTCCTTGTGACGAGGGGACTTCCCGGCCGCGCCGGCATGCTCGACGTTTCCCCGTTCTTCGCCCAGCCAGCGCCCGAGTCAGAGCGACGCAATCACCTCGCACTCGGTCCGCAATCGGCAACCCTTGACGATGCTGTGATCGGGCTGGCGGGTGACGCCATCGTGAGCGGCGAACCGGTCGTCATCGAAATGGATGTCCGCACCGAGAACCGCACGGTCGGCGCCAAGATCGCCAACACGATTACCGTCCAGCACCCGTGGGGCTTACCGGAGAGCGCTGTTTCGATCCGGCTGACCGGCAGCGCGGGCCAAAGTTTTGGCGCCTTCATCGTCGACGGCATGCGCCTCGACCTCGAAGGCGAAGCCAATGACTACGTCGGCAAGGGGATGACCGGGGGCGAGATTGCCATCCGGCCACCCGCCATCGCCCCATTCGACAACCCACAGGCGATCGCCGGCAATACGGTTCTCTACGGCGCCACCGGGGGCAGGCTCTTTGCGGCCGGTCGTGTGGGCGAGCGCTTCTGTGTCCGCAATAGCGGCACGACGGCAGTCGTCGAGGGAATCGGCGACCATGGCTGCGAGTACATGACCGGCGGTCGCGTGGTAATTCTCGGCCCCACCGGCTCTAACTTCGGTGCTGGCATGACCAACGGCGCCGCGTTTGTTTACGATCCCGAGGGCGAGTTCCCTGGCAAGATCAATGGCGAGTCGGTCCTCCTCGAGCCAGTGCCAGGCGACGTCGACGCCGGGGAATTGCACTCGCTCGTGGAGCAACATCTGACGGCGACGGGAAGTGCCCATGCTCGCCGCCTGCTCGAAGATTGGCCGACGACCCTCCAATCTTTCTGGAAAGTCATCCCTCGCGCCTCGATCGCCGTTCGCGCCGAAGCCGAAGCAGAGCCAGAACCGTCGCGGGGTGCCGCCGACTGACCCCGATCTTCCTGATCGATACGGCAAAATGGCCGCCGCGCGA
>DASUQU010000387.1:0-3974 GCA_036280495.1 Thermomicrobiales bacterium
AGACCAAGCAGACCCGACCGGATAGGCGTATACATGGCGGCTCCTCCTCCATGTGCGGTGATGACCTCGCCATTCGCTCTACGTCGTGATCAGGGTTTGGACGCGTCGCTGACTTCGGGACCAAGCACACCGACACCTATCGGGATCGGCGACCGGTGCCGGTCAAGCACTCAGCCGCCGCCAGTCCGTCGGACGCGGCGAGCACCGCGTAGCCTGCATCCTCGAGGGGGAGGGCTAGCGCGTCGCGGATGCCAGGATCGTCATCGACCACCAGGATGGGCTGCACGGCTCCATGCCCTCGCCCGAGGTCGCCTCGACGTTATGCGGTTGGCTCCACCACGTGTTTCATCTCCTCGGTCGCCGCCGCGGCATCGTCGAGTTGCCGCTCGACCTGCACCAGGTGCTCCTCGACCTCGGTCGGGGCGACCTCGCCCCGCCGCAGCCGCCACCGCAGTACCGTCAGGTAAGTCTTGGCGGCAGTTGGGCGGTCCACCAGCCGGCGCACCGCGCCGATCTCCCCGCTTCCCGGGCTCTGTGCCTCATCCATCTCGGTCCGCGTCTTTTGGCCGGAGGGGCGCCCGCATGAAGGGTGCCAGCGCGGGCCGGCTCTCGGCGCCTCGCGTACCTCGAGGCGGCCGACGGCGCGAAGGAGGTTTGAAACCGGTTTCTGGATCGAATGCAGCTACTGCGGAGCAGCCGGCACAACGGGTGCGACGATTCTTGCTCCTACAAGGCCCGCGAAGACGGCATCCAGAATGCCTACGGTTCCAGAAGTGGTGTCAATCTGGATGGCTAGCGCCCCGTCAGGAATCTGAGGTGAGACAGCTTTCACAGAAGCCAGTTGCTCTTGAAAGATGCTCAGCGTCGCATCCGAGGGTGTGTGACCCTGTACCGCCCGAGCAGCCAGGCGTGCAGCAACCGTTTCCTCGTCGCAAACGGTCTCCACCAGCACGAGTTGAACGTTGGCCCGAGCCGCCGCCTCTGCCGCACCGGTCCGCTGCTCTGTAGCAAGGAAGGCGGCGTCGAGAATGACAGGCGTGCCGGAGCGGAAACTTGCTTCGGCCAGTGCGAAGAGCCGGTCATAGGTTGCTCCAGTCCACTCTGGACGGTAGATCCCCTCCCCCCAGGCGGCCGGGGCTGGCCCCTCGATCCCGGCGAGTTCCTTGCGCACCACGTCGGAGGCGAACAGCCTTGCTCCCAGCGCCCGTGCAAGGCGCCGTGCCACCGTCGACTTGCCGGTTCCACTGAGCCCGGTCATGGCCACGAGGACTGGCCGCACAGTCAGGGCCGCGCCGCTGGCCAGGTCGAGATAATCGGTCGCCTCCACCATGTGCCGGGCTGCCTCCTTCTCCCCGGAGCCCGGGAGCTCAAGGCCAGCGATCTTGGCCCGCACCAGGGCCCGGTGCGCGCTGTAGAGGCGCAGCAACTCGTCTGGCAAGTCCAGGCCCGCCTCGCGATAGCGCGCCAGGAGTGACGTTGCGACCTCGGAGGCGCCCAATCGGGTCAAATCCATGAGGAGGAAGGCGAGATCGCTGGCCACGTCGGCGCAGCGCAGGTCACGGTTGAACTCAACGCAATCGAAGATCTGGACCATGCCCTCCGGCTCGAGACAGACATGCCCGACACGGAGGTCGCCGTGCCCTTCTCGAATCCACCCGGTCGCGGCTCGCGACTGAAGCAGCTCATCCCGCGTGGCCAGGAATTGGCGTATGGCCGTGGCGACGAGGTCGAATTGGATCGGTCCAAGCGAGTTCCTGGCGAATGGCGCGAGTTCATCCAAGTTCTCGGTGACGATCGCACTCGCCGCTGCCGCGACATCCTCTGTGCAGCCACACGAGGGCGCCAGGTCGCGGTGGAAGGGGATCAGGCGGCGGGCGAGGTGAGCAGCGAGATCATGTGGGGCGTGACCGGCAGTGAGGAGCGCATCGAGCATCCCCGACGAGGGCAGGCGGCGCATCAACGTCGCCCATTCAATGGGGCTTGCTTCCCCGCCAACGCAGAAGCTGCCATCGCTCTGCACGATGGGCACGACGTCGAGATAGACCTCGTCAGTCAGCCGCCGGTTGAGCCTCACCTCATCCAGGCACGATTGGTGACGCGCTTCCAGGCTGGTGTGGTCGACGAAGCCGTAGGCGACGGGGCGCTTGACCTTGACGACGCGGTCCCCGGCGAGAAAGACCCAGGAGATGTGCGTCTCGACCAGGTCGACCGCGTCTGGATGCCAGGGATACGCCTCCCGCCGCAGCAGCCCTTCGACCAGGTCCACTGGTCCTCCTACCTGGATCCTAGCCACCGAGCGTGGTGCCGAAGAATCGACCGACGCCGAAGGTGATCGCAGCTGCCGCAACGCCGAAGATCACCTGCCGCAACCCGGAGCGGAGCGCACTGCGGCCGGTGATGACCGTAATCGCGGCGCCGATAACGAACAGACCGATAACGCTCAGCACGATGCTGCCGACGACTGCCGTGGTCCCCGCCACGAAGAAGTACGGCAGGACGGGGATGATTGCACCCGCCGCGAAGAGGAGGAACGAGGTGATCGCCGCCACCCAGGCCGATCCGCCTAACTCGGAGGGGTCGACACCCAATTCTTCCCGCGCTAGCGTGTCTAGAGCGGCCTGTGGATCCTGCACGAGCCGCTGGCCCAGTTCGCGGGCCTGATCGGCGGGGAGACCTTTCGCCTGGTAGATGAGCGCCAGTTCTTCGGCCTCTTCATCAGGCGCCGCCAGCAACTCCTCGCGTTCGATCCCGATCTGATGCTCGAAAAGTTCCCGGGCGCTCTGCACGGAGAGCCACTCCCCAAGTGCCATCGACAGCGATCCAGCCAACAACCCGGCCAAGCCGGTAATCAGGATTGATTGCCCAGCCAGCTCGGCACCCGCGACCCCCATGACCAAGCTCGCGTTGGACACGAGCCCGTCATTGGCGCCGAGGACCGCCGCCCGCAGCGCATTGCCGCCGCCTGAGCGATGCCGGCCTTCCAGGCGGGCAACCGAGCCACCAGATAAGCCAGTCGACTGTTCACCGATAGCTCGAAAGAGTCGGGCGTGCGAGCGCTCGTCGGCGTCCATCCGCGCGTCACGCGCTTCCGGTTGATCGCGATAACGAGCGCTATCCGCCTGTTCGCGTTGCGTCACAGTTGACAGGATCAAACTCGGTCCGAAGCGCCTTGCCAAGGCAATGAGCGTTCGCGTGCGCCAACCAGGCTGTACCGGATGTTCCGCGCCCCCGGCCTCCCGAAGCTTTGCTCGCCAGATCTCCGCGTGGCGCTCTTCGGCATCGGCCATGCGCGAGTAGACCGTCGCCAACTCGGAGCCGCCTTCAATCTCGGCGAGGGCACGATAGAGCGCGGCGCCATCGATTTCCGCCTGGAGATTGTTCTGGTATCGCTCGCGGTCTGCCTGTTGCACGGTCTCTGTCCCTCTCAACTTGCAGCCGCGTTACCGGTGCTTGTGTTGCCAATGAGACTCCGGCGTCGCAATGGCAGGGCCGCGGACTCTAGGCGTGGGTTCGCAGGAACGCAATCTGGTCGTCGACCACCTGGGTCCGCACCGGCTCAACGTAGACGTCGAAGTGACCTACAGGGTAGCGCCGCACTTCGCCCTGAGCGGTCCGCTCCGCGACCTCCACAGCAAAGTCTGGAGAGGCTTCCAGGTCGCGATCTGCCACGCACACCAAGAGGGGCATCCGCAGATGCTCCGCCGTGCCGGGGTGATACCGCGGCAAACCGAACAAGAAGCGCGGGGCAAACGCGTTGCGCCATCCGGCAGCTTCCCCTCCCAGCTCGGCGAAGATGGCCGCAACCTGCGGATCGGTGTAGACCGCCGCCTCGCCCGGTTGCCCGACGACGCGGACCAGGTATGGCGGCCGGCCGCGGACCGCGCGCATGGCGTCTCGCCCAGCCGCCACGAAGAGCTTGAGCACACTGCGGCTCAGCGCGCGCCGGAGGCGTTGCCGCGTCGTGCGGCCCGTCC
>DASUQU010000388.1:0-7825 GCA_036280495.1 Thermomicrobiales bacterium
TCAAGCGATCGATCGCGTCGCCGACGAAGAGAGTCCGCTACTATCGGAGCTCGACGTATCGCCGGTCCTGTCCACGACCTATATCGCGTTCCGTACCGATGTTGCCCCCATGGACGACCCGGAAATCCGGCGAGCCGTGCAGCTGGCATTTCCCCGCTGGAAAGTTGCCGATATTCTTCTCGGTGGACGCCAGGAGACGGCGAACGGGATCATTCCACCCGGCACCCTCGGTCGCGACTGGCCACAGACGGCGCCTGCGCAGGACCTCGAGGGGGCCCGAGCGGCGATTGCAAACTCTTCCTACGGCAGCGCCGAGAACGTGCCGCCGATCAGGATCTACGGTGCCAGTCCTTTTGGCTCCGAGGCTCTCCGTGAAGTTTTGGAGCGAGAGCTTGGCCTGACCGTCGAGGTGCTCGACGTGGACTGGCCGCAGTTCAATCAGAGGTTGTCCGAGAAAACGTTCCCAGCCTACGAGCTTACCTGGGTTGCCGATTTTCCAGACCCTGAAACCTTTCTCTGGAACCTGTTCGCCTCCACCTCGCCAGACAACTACTCTGAATACGCCAATCCAACATTCGACGCACTGCTCGACCAGGCGGCGGCGACGCTCGACGTCGATGAGCGCGCTGCTCTTTACGCCGAGGCGGAAGCCGTGCTCCTCGGTGACAACGCGGTCCTTCCGCTCTCTCACGACGTGCGCTACACCCTGATGAAGCCGTGGGTAAAGGGGCTCGACATCACCCCGCTCGGTATGCTCTATCTCGAAAATGCCTGGCTGGAACGATAGATGGCTGGGACGCTGACACCGGTACGTGGTTCGAGGATCACCGCACCCGAGGTGCGCCCGCTCGAGCGCGAAGACATCCCCGCTTTGCGTCTTCCCGGGAGACGTGGCGCCGATTCGGTGCGCAAACTGTTCGAGCTCCATCCAGGGAGATCGGTCTGGGTACCATCGACACTCGAATACGCACTCATTGGCCCCTGGCGAAACCGGCCGGAGATCGCGAGCATCGAGGACCTTGTCGCTGTCCGCCACATGGATGAGCTGCTTTGCGCCGCTGTCGAGCGCTGTGCCGCGCACGGCGACGACCTGGTGCTGACGGTCGAACTCGACTCCCGACGCTCCCCCACCCGCTACGAGCACGCCGGATTGGAGATGCTGGAAGAGGTCATCACCTACGAGATGGGCATCATGAGAGAGCCGTGGTCGCGCAGCGAGCGCATGCGTCTAGTCGGCGTCAGCGCGTTCGACGAGGAGGACATCGACCGGGTCTGCGACATAGACCAGGCTTCATTCCCTTGGCTGTGGCGCAATAGCCGGGCCGAGTTCGACGTATACCTGCAAACACCCGGCGTGGAAGTCTGGCTCGTCGAGGCAGACGGCGAGCCGGTCGCCTATTTTGGCATCACGCTTTTCCCAGATTGGGGGCACCTCGACCGGGTGGCCGTCGTTCCGGAGCATCAGGGGCGGGGACTCGGACTTGAGACCCTGGGTCTGGCCGTCGACACCATGAGACGGCGCGGGGCACGCCGCGTCGGGCTGAGCACGCAAGGCACGAACTGGCGATCGCAGCGGCTCTACGAGCGCTTCGGCTTCCGGCGAACTCCCGACCACGACTACCGACTCTTCGGCGCCTGGTGCCGTCCTGATCACCGCGCTGACCTACTCGTCGCAGGATAGGAGCACGCGGTCGTGGTCGGCCGCGCGGACGAAGGGAAAGCCCCGCACGCATGGGCAGCAGTTTCGGCAGGATCTTTCGGCTGATCACCTGGGGTGAATCGCACGGACCGGCGCTCGGCGTCGTCGTTGAGGGGACGCCGGCCGGTATCCCACTGACGGAAGCAGATATCCAGCTGCAACTCGATCGACGGCGCGTCGGACAAAGCAAGGTCACGTCGCCACGAGGCGAGAAAGACCGTGCCGAAATCCTATCCGGGGTCTTCGAAGGTCGCACCACAGGCGCCCCGATCTCGATGATCACCTACAACCGGGACGTCGATTCGACTAAATACGAAAACCTGCGCGATGTCTTCCGCCCGGGCCACGCCGACTACACCTACTGGGCCAAGTATGGGCACCGCGACCACCGCGGCGGTGGTCGCTCCTCCGCGCGGGAGACCTGGGGGCGTGTCGCCGCCGGAGCGATCGCCCGCAAGATCCTCGACTCTGTCGGGATCGAGATCTACGGCTTCACCCGCGAGATCGGCGGTATCGAGATGCAGACGCTCGATCGCGACGAGATCGAACGGAATCTCGTTCGCTGCCCCGATCCTATTGCGGCCGAGGCCATGACCAACGCCATTCTGGCTGTCAAAGAGAGCCACGACAGTCTTGGCGGCGTCGTCGAGGTGCGGGCGCTGAACGTCCCGCCGGGACTGGGCGAACCGACCTTCGACCGGCTCGACGCGCTGATCGCGCAGGCGATGCTCTCCATCCCCGCCACAAAGGGAGTCGAGATCGGGGATGGGTTTGCGGCGGCCCGGTCTCGCGGATCCGAGAACAATGACTGGTTCTATGCCGAGAACGGCCGTGTGCGGACGCGAAGCAATCGCGCCGGCGGCACCCTCGGAGGTATCTCGTCCGGGGAGGAGATCGTCGTTCGGGTGGCGATCAAGCCGACCTCATCGGTGGCGCGCGAACAGGAAACGGTCGATATCAGCATGGAACCGCGAACGATCCTGGTCGAGGGCCGCCATGATCCCTCGGTCGTTCCTCGCGCCGTCCCGGTGACCGAGGCGATGTTGGCCATCGTCCTGGCGGATCTTCTGCTGCTGAACCGCGCGGCGCGGATCTAGGACTCTCACGAGCTCGGCGTCACCTCGGCGGTGACGATCAGGCGATCGCTCCCATCATCATATGGGTCGAGCTCATACGATCCGTAGATCTTCCATTCCCCGAAGCCGGTAAGCTCGAGCAATAACGCGATCTCCGATGCGACGAGGTAGCGCATCGGGAATCCGCTGCGCACGCGCCGGGTGTGACCGGAGGGATCTATCAGGTCGTACCAGAGTTTGGTCTCGATCGTTTGCTCCGCCGCATCGTGCGTCCGCGCCGAGAAACGATCGACCATGGTCCCGTCAGGCTTCCGCCAGGATCCTTCGTGCCGAACGCGGCCATCGAGGGTCAACAGTAGCTCTGGGGTCGGATTGATGAGATCGACGACGAGCATGCCTCGTGGATCGAGTGCTCTTCGGGCCGACGCCAGCGCTGCACGCTGCTCAGGCAGCGCCGACAAGTGCATTAGCCCGTTCAGGGAGATGATCACTAATCCGAACGGCCCGCCCGGCGCTCGCTCGGCCTCCGTCATCGAGCCCCCGACGAGTGTTACGCACTCTGAGAGCGCACCGGCATGCGCGTGCAGCATTGAGCGCGCGCGATCGAGCATTGGTCCAGAGCGATCGATCCCGGTGATTCGATTGCCGGCAGCTGCCAGCGGCCCGAGCACCCGGCCGGTACCACACCCCAACTCGAGGATCGGATCCCCGACGACCTCGGCCAGCCGGAGATAGAGATCGATGTCCTCGGTGAACCCGGCGTGCTCCAGGTCGTACAGCTCCGGAAGCTCCGCGTACGGGTCATCCAGATCGGGTCCCGACGACTGGTTCATCCTGCCCTTCCCGACGAAGCGTCGCCTCCCGCCAGCCGCGGCGTACTGACAGAGGCGTTATGCGTCTGTTTGACGGGCTCCAGGGCGCTTCCTATAGTGCGCGAATGGCAACCAAGACTTCTGCCGGGAACACCATCGCCGGAAACGACCGTGGCCGGGGGGACCGCGTAGTCACCAGCAACCGGCGTGCCTTCCACGATTTTCACATTCTCGAGTCGGTCGAGGCCGGCATCGTCTTGACCGGCACCGAGATCAAGTCGATCCGCGATGGGAAAGCAACCATCGCCGAAGCGTACGCGCGCTTCGAGAACGGCGAGTTGTGGCTTGTTGGCTCGAACATAGCGCCCTACAGCCACGGCAATCGCGCCAACCATGAGTCTGACCGGCCACGCAAGCTCCTGGTCCATCGGCGCGAACTGGAACGGCTGCGTGCCGCAGTCGAGCAGAAGGGGTTGACGCTGGTACCGCTCCGACTCCACTTGAGAAAAGGCCTGGCAAAGCTCGACATCGGCGTAGCGCGAGGCAAGAAGCTCTACGACAAGCGAACCGCTGATGCGGACCGCCAGGCGCGTCGCGATGTGGAGCGAGCCTTACGAGGTCGCGAGTAGCTCGCGCAGCGGGAGCCGTACCCGACGGTCACCGGACGCGACGGACCAGAGTTGCCGCCAGCGCTCCCGCCGCCGCGGCCGCCAGCAGCATAGCCAGCGGCACGATAGCCGCCGTCGGTGGCGGATCTGTCCGCACTCCTCCGTTGTGCAAAATGGCCCGGCCGATTCCGATCAACAGGTGCACCGGCAAGTAGATCGCCGGCACGAGCAGCGCCCACGCGCCGACCCGGTCTTTGGCGGCCAGAACCACCACCGCCCCGGCGAGCGCGAACCAGATGATGACCTCGACGATTCCACTCGGCCGAACCACGGCACCGAGAATGACACCGGCGGCGATGGCGGCAATCCATCCCGGTACGGGTCGTGGGGCAGATGGGAGTGAGATCACCAGCAGCACCGCTGAGGCCAACCAGAGCACCGCTCCGACCGGGTTCAGCATTCGCGCGGTCGTGCCACCGAGCACGATGGCCAGACCGACGATCGCAGCCGCCAGCACGAACCCGGCCGCCGCGGTTCGCCACGAGCGGGGATCGTTTCGTCCCAAATGGAGCGGTCTTAGAGCCATCAGGCTGTCTCCCACACAACGCCGCCACCGGCGGCTCGGTTCAAAACAGACGATACGAGACTGGTATACTTCAGGGCGCACGGGTCGCACACGCCCTCGTAGCTCAACGGATAGAGCGTCTGGCTTCGGACCAGAAGGTTGGGGGTTCGAGTCCCTCCGAGGGTACCACTTATTTTTCCCGTAACTACGCGGAAAATGCGCTGGCCGGACGGTGCTTACCAGGTGCGGCGCAAGTTGTTTACACCAATAGCTACACCAACGGCTCCGGGGTCTACGCCCCCCGGGCCTCCGATCCGAATAATGAACCAGCTTGTTGAAAAAAGGCGTGCTGGTGAACAACTCGAGGCCAAAGTACGTCTCGATACCCGGATTTCAGCAAGATTTCCGTGCGAAACATGGCAACGGCGAGCGCTAAAAGGTTTTGAAAACGGGCGTCGAGGACTTTTTCAACAGACTGGTTCGTTTTTGAGACGCACCCGAGCCCCATTGACAGAGGCGAGGCAGAGGAGCACATTAGCCTCACCCTTGTCTGGGCCTTCGTCCACTACTTGGGGTGCGCCATGGCTGCCACGACCAACGTCATCCTCACCACCTGCCCACGCGACTGCTACGACGCCTGCGGCGTCGCCGTCCGGGTCCGTGACGGCAAGATCGCTCAGGTGCGGGGGGATCCCAACCACCCGATGAGCCGCGGCGCGCTCTGCGTCAAGTGCTCGACTGGCTACAACAACGAGTGGCTCGATCCCGATGTGCGGTTGACCCACCCGCTGCGGCGCGTTGGTCCGAAGGGAGCGGGGCACTTTGCGCCCGTGTCATGGAACAAGGCTCTCGCGGCTATCGCCGACCGCCTGCGGGAGATCGTCGCTGACAGCGGAGCGCACACCGTCGTCAACGCCCATTACAGCGGCACGCTCTCCCTGCTCGGCTACTTCTTTCCGCTACGCTTCTTCCACCGCCTCGGCGCGACCGAGGTCGTCCCCGACAGCATCTGCAACCTGGCCGGGCACGTCGCCCTGCCCTACGTCTATGGGACCTCATTCGAGGGTTTCGACCCACGTACTGTCCGCGACGCTGCCTGCCTCCTCGTCTGGGGAGCCAACCCGGCGTCCTCGGCACCCCACGCCTTCGAGCACTGGTTTTGCACTGCCCCCGGCACCAAAATCGTCGTCGACCCGATCCACACCGAGACAGCCAAAGCCTCCGACCTGCACCTGCAGCCGTTCCCCGGCAGCGACGCGGCCCTGGCGTTCGCGCTGCTCCACGTGCTCCGGCGTGACGGCCTGGTCGACCGGGCATTCGTCGCCCGTTACACCATCGGTTGGGAGGAGCTCGATCCGTTGCTGGACGACTGCACGCCGGCCTGGGGTGAGGCGACGACCGGGGTGCCGGCCGAGCTGATCGAGCGGACCGCCCACCACTACGGCTCGGGGCCATCACTGCTGTGGCTCGGCCAGGGGCTGCAGCGCCAGCCTACCGGTGGCAACGTCATGCGGGCCTGCGCGCTCCTACCGGCGGCGACCGGCAATCTGGGGAAACCCGGCGCCGGGTTCCTGTACCTGAACTGGTTCAACGCCCGCGGCATCGACGAGGCCTACTTGACCGCAGCACACCTGAGTCGCGGCGTGCCACCCATCAGCCACATGGACCTGGCGGATTGCCTGGCGGATCCTACGCGCTCCCAGGCATTCTTCTGCTGGAACATGAACGTCGCCGCTTCGGGGCCACGCCAGCAACAACTGCGTCAGGCGCTCCGTCGCGACGATCTGTTCACGATTGTTATCGACCTGTTCCAGACCGATACGGCCGACTTCGCCGACGTTGTGCTGCCGGCAGCCAGCTTCCTGGAGTTCGACGACCTGTTCGTGCCCTATTTCCAGCTGCTGCTCTCAGCCCAGGTGAAAGCGATGGAGCCGTTGGGCGAGGCCCTGCCCAACCCGGAGATCTTCCGCCGCTTGGCCCGCGCCATGGACTACACCGAGCAAGAGCTCTACGAGCCGGACGCCGAGGTCATTAACACCGTCGTGCGCGCCTCCAGCCTCGTGGAGGATTTCGCGACGCTTGCCGCGCGCGGCAGCGTGCCAGTCTCGGCCGAACCGCGCATCCAGTTCGCTGATCTGTCCTTCGCCACGGCAAGCGGGCGTATCGAGATCGCCTCGGCGCAGGCGGAGGCAGATGGGCATCCCCGGGTACCGCAGCCGCTGGCAGATCCGCGACCCACGAACGGCCAACTGCGTCTGCTATCACCGGCTTCGACCTTCACCTTGAACGACAGCTTCGCCAACGTCACCAAGCTCGCGAAGCGGGCCGGAGCGGCGACGGTAACGCTACACCCGGCGGATGCCGCAGCTCGCGGCTTGGCGGAGGGCGAGGAGGCCCTGCTCTCTAACGAAACCGGCAGCCTGAAGCTGCTCGTCCGGCTCTCGAATGATGTCCCGCCCGGAGTAGCGCTGTCGCACAAGGGGCGCTGGCCTAAGCAGGAGCCGCAGGAAGCGAACGTGAACGTCCTCAACCCGGGCCGCAAGACGGACATGGGCGAGAACTCGTGCGTGCACAGCGTCGAGATCACGGTCAGCCGGGTCTCTTGACCTAGGAAGTGACAAGAGGTGCCCTTCAAAGGGGCTATCGCGGCTGCGTGGCTGACTCCCCCGCGACGAGGGTCCTGATGTAGCGGAGATGCTCTGCATAACTGCCGCCACACCAGTCAACGAGCACCTGCAAGACGGACTCCGAGAGGGCTGAGGGATTGAGCACTGGTTGGCCAACAACCAGGCCAACCTCCCCAGCCGGGCGAGCCAGTTGCTCGTCGCTGAGTTCGTTCAGCAGTGCCAGCAGATCGGTCCACGTGACGTCTCGATCCGCGCTCACCTTGTAGACCGAGTTGTTAACTGCGAGCTGGCGAATCGCTTCGTTCATAGGGTCGTAACTCCCCGCAGACCAGACCGCGGCTGAAATGCCAAGGGTTTCCTGCAAGGGCACCTGGTCGCGCAAGAGCGCAATTACAGCGCGATCCTACTGCGTGAGATGCGAGACGTGATCTTTCACTG
>DASUQU010000389.1:0-7024 GCA_036280495.1 Thermomicrobiales bacterium
CTGGTGGTCGATCTTTTCGGCAAGATCGAGGACGGCACCTTCATCGGCGATAACCTGGGGACGGCCATCGCGGCTCGTGCCGGAACCGGCCTCGTTGTCGACGGCGGAATTCGAGATCTGGAGCGCGTTTACCAACTCCCCGATTTCAACGTCTTCTGCCGCGGCGTGCACCCCTCGGCCATCTTGGATGTCACGCTGGTCGAGGTGAACGGCCCGGTCCGCATCGGCAGCGCCACCGTGATGCCGGGCGACGTCGTCCTCGGCGCCAGGGAGGGCGTCTCCTTCATCCCACCGCACCTGGCCGAGGCAGTCGTCACGCGTTCGGAGGATGTGCGGCAGCGCGACGTCTTCGGCAAGAGCCGCATCGCCGAGGGGATCTACACCTCTGGCCAGATCGACGTCTCGACCTGGGCCGAGGAGATCGAGGCGGACTACGTCGGGTGGTGCTCGGAACAGCGCTTGGAAGCAAATCCTCGCCGCTAGAACGCTCCCCTCGGGCGCTTCCTACGCCGTTACCGTTACGGCGTGTCTCCGAAGAACGAGGTCTCCGGCTTCAGATGTGCCCGCGCGACATCTTCGTTGAGGGTCATCCCGTGCCCGGGGCTATCGCCGAGCAAGATGTAGCCGTCGCGAATCGGCGGCTCACCGTCGACGAGATCGGCCCACCAAGGGACATCGTGGGCGTGGAACTCGATGACCAAGAAGTTCGGGATCGAGGCGCAGACGTGCGCGGCGGCGACGGTGCCGATCGGGCTGGAGACGTTGTGTGGCGCGACGTTGATGTAATAGGTGTCCGCCATGTCGGCTACCTTGCGCGCCTCCATGAGCCCACCCATCTTCGGAATGTCTGGAGCGACGATGTCCGCCGCCTGCTTCTCGATCAGCTCCCGGTAGCCGTGCTTGCGATAGAGGTTCTCGCCGGTGCAGATCGGGATCCTGGTGTTGGCCGTCACCTTCGCCTGGGCGTCGATGTTCTCCGGCGGCACCGGGTCCTCCAGCCAGAGCAGATCGTACGGTTCGAGATCCCAGGCCAGTTTGAGCGCGTCGTTGACGGCGAACTTCCAGTGGCAATCCATGGCGATCAGGACATCCGGTCCGACTGCCTCGCGCACGGCTTCGACGATGGACACCATCCAGCGCCTCTCCGCCGTGCCTATCGTCCGATTGAACGGTTCGAACCACTGCCGGCGCGGGTGCAGATCCTCGGAGATGTCGGCGGTAAAGGGATTGCGTGTGTCAAGGTCGAACTTGATCGCGGTAAATCCCGCGGCGGCGACCTCGCGCGCCCGCTCCGCGTAGGCGGCTGGTTCGGGCGTGGCGCCCGCATGACAATCGGCGTAGACCCGGATGCGGTCTCGGAAGCGGCCGCCGAAGAGGTTGTAGATAGGGGTGTTGAGTGCGCGCCCAACGAGATCCCAGAGCGCTATCTCGATGCCGCTGATGGCCGTCACGGTGGCGCCGGCCAGCGACCCCTCACCGGAGAGGCAACGGATCATCATGTCGTAGAGCTTGCCGATGTTGTGGGGGTTCTCGCCGATGATGACCGGCGCGGCCTTGTGCACCAGCTCCGCAACGCCGACGCCCCAGTAGGCTTCGCCGAGACCAGTAACGCCCTCGTCGGTCTCGAGTTTCACCAGCACCCAGGGAAAGTTCCCCTGCACGACCGCGGTGCTTACCCGCGTGATCTTCATCGATCTCCCGTAATGGTTATCGGCTATCAGCTATCAGCTATTGGCTCTTGGCCTTTGCCTGACGATGATGCCCCAGCATTGCCGTCTGGCCGTCTGGCTGTTCGGCCATCCTCGACTAATAGCCGATAGCCAAAAAGCGAAGAGCCCGTATTCAGACGGCGGCCGCCTCACGTCGGGCGCTCACCCGTAACGGCATTCCGGCGTCCTCGAGCAACTGCTCCGTCTCCGCGTCGAAAAGATGGAGATGGTCCTGGTCGAACATGATCCAGATCGGCGCGTCCGGAGCGGCCCGGAAATCGGCATGGTTACTGGCAACCAGCAGATGGTTCCCAAGCTTGAGATGGATGTAGGTGAGGTCTCCGGTTGGCTCGACGGTGTAGACGCGACCTTCCATCCACCCGGCTTGCGGTTCAAGTGACATTCGGATATGCCCGTGGCGCACTCCCGCGATCACCTGACCGGTGCTGCTCGACAGCGCGCGGCGCCCCGGTGCATCTTCCAGCGGCATCAACCATCCACCATCGCCGGCGACGGCGACCTGGCTATCCTGGGTTGTCACCTGCCCGCGCAGCAAGTTCATCGCCGGGCTGCCGATGAACCCGGCGACAAAGGTGTTGAGGGGACGGTTGTAAATCTCGTCCGGCGTGGCGTACTGCTGCAAGACACCGAGATGCATGACCGCAATCCGATCGGCCATCGTGACGGCCTCGAGCTGGTCATGGGTGACGTAAATCACCGTGGCATTCAGCTCCTGATGGAACCGCTTGAGTTCGGCGCGCATCTGGACGCGCAGCTTGGCATCCAGGTTCGAGAGCGGCTCGTCCATCAGGAACGCCTGCGGACTGCGAACCAGGGCGCGACCCAATGCAACCCGCTGTTGCTGACCTCCGGAAAGCTGGCGGGGGTGACGGTCCAGGAGGTGTTCGATGCTCAAAACGTTGGCGGTTCGCTTCACCTGCGCATCGAGCACCGACTTGGCGACTTTCCGCATGCGCAGGGGAAAGGCGAGGTTCTCGAACACGGTCTTGTTCGGGTAGAGAGCGTAGTTCTGGAAGACCATTGCCAGATCGCGGTCTTTGGGATCGAGATCGTTGATCGCACGATCGCCGAGCAAGATCTCCCCGGCGGTGATGTCGATCAGCCCCGCTATCAGATTGAGGGTCGTTGTCTTGCCACAGCCGGAGGGACCGACGAGCGCCACGAACTCCCCGTCGTCGACCTCGAGTGAGACGCGATCGACGGCGACCACGTCTCCGTATGTCTTGGTCACCTCGCGCAGGATTACACCGGCCATTGCCGTGGTCCCCTCATCCCTAATGCTTGACCGCGCCTTCGGTGAGGGCGCGCACGAAGTGCCGCTGCAGCACCAGGAAGAGCACCACCACCGGTACGCTCATGATGAACGAGGCCGCCATCAGCCCCGGCCAGTTGGACGCGTATTCCGTGAAGAACTTCTCCAGGCCGACGGGCATCGTCATCAGATTCTGCGAGTTGATGAAGGTCCGCGCGTAAACGTATTCGTTCCAGCCCTGAATGAAAGCGTAGATCGCGGTCGCGACCAACCCGGGCGTCGATAACGGCAGGATGATCTTCCAGAACGCCTGAAATCGGGTCGCGCCATCGATTCGTGCCGCTCGCTCCAATTCAGGCGGGATGTTGTCATAGAAGCCCTTCAACAGCCAGATCGAAAGTGGTAGCCCGAACGTGAGATACGTGAGGATCAATGAGAGATGTGTGTCGACAAGCCCGAAAAACTTCATCAGGATGAAAAGTGGGATAAGGAAGACGACGACCGGGAACATGTTTCGCACCAACACCGAGAAGAAGAGTGGTTCCCGGCCTGGAAAACTGAAGCGAGAAAAAGCATAGGCTGCGGGCACGGCAATCAGCACGCCGAGTATGGTCGTCGCCGTGGAAACCCAGACACTATTCTTCAAATAGCCCAGGAATTGGCGTCCGGTCGGGTTTGCCGGCGAGAGGAGCGTCGTGTACTGGTCGAACGTTGGTTCGGCCGGAATCCAGACCGGCGGTTGCTGGATTGCCGCGAACTCCGTCTTGATCGACGTCGAGAACATCCAGACCATCGGCAACGCGGTGAAGGCCAGCAAGAACGCCAGGAAAAGCCACCGCGCCAAGCCGAGCAGATTGATTCCGCGGCGTGATGTCGCCATCGCCCCTAGCCCTCCCGCCGTGGTGCGTTCGCTGTGAGTGCTTTCACGTAGAAATAGCCAAGTGCGAGCATAATGATGAAGAGAATGACCGAGAACGCCGAGGCCATGCCGAATTGCAGTGACCGAAACGCGATGTTGTAAATCTCCGTGATCCAGAGCTGGGAGGCGTTGGCCGGACCACCACCGGTCATCAACCAGACCAGAGTGAACGAATTCAGGTTGATCACGAAGAGCAGGAGTGTTGTAATCAGGATGACGCCCCTCAAGTGCGGGACGGTGACGTGCCAGAACTGATTCCACGTGCTCGCCCCATCGATGCGGGCCGCCCGCAAGAGTCCCTCAGGCACGGTCTGTAAGCCCGCTGTCAGCATGACCATGACGAATGGGAACTCTTTCCAGACGTTGACCGCGATCAATGTCGGCATGACGTAGCTTTTTGAATCGAGCAGTATCAGCGGGCGGTCAATGACCCCCCAGGACTTGAGCATGCCGGTCACTAGGCCATAGTCGCTGTGCAGGATCCAACGCCAAACGTAGGCGGCCGCAACGGCCGAAACGACCCAGGGGATCAGAAGCAGGGCCCGCACCACGCCACGCCCTCGGAATGGATTGTGTAACGCAAGCGCCGCCCCCAAGCCGAGTATGAAGGCGAACAACGTCGATCCGACGGTCCAATAGATCGTGTTCATCGTCACACGCCAAAAGCGCGGACCACTCAGGATGTCCTGGTAATTCTGCGTGCCATTGAACACCCACTCGCCGGTGCGCGGTGGCGTGGCATGGAACGACAACCAGACCGTGTAGATGAGGGGATAACCAATAACGATGAGCATCACCAACAGCGCGGGCAACACATAGAGATAGTCCGCCCAGTGCCGGGTGATGCGATGCCCTAAGGTCTCGCGCGCGGGGATGGCGACGGGTTCTCGTCTTCCGGCGAGGGCTGGAGCTTCCGCGATGGCCATGGGCGAAGAGAGCTCCTTGCAGGCAACCCGGTGCTGGCCAGGTGGCGCCCCACCCGGCCAGCTTCACTGGTTGCCCGCCGCGTTAGCGAGACGCGATCAAGGCGTTGATCCGGTCCGCCGCGTCGTTGGCCGCTTCTTCGACGGTCATCGTCTCGGTCAGCGCGTTCTGAAGCATCTCCGGGACGATGATGTTCATCACCTCCGGTGACTCAGGCACCACCGGGAACGGGATCCCGTACGGCAGCATGGCGGTCGTGACCTCGAGGAAGGCAATCTCCTCCAGGCGCTGCTTCATCCACTTCGTTTCAAACCCGACCAGATTCGCCGGGTTGGAGTCGGTCCAGTTGTTCTTCAAGGACCATTCCGGTCCGGTCAGCATCGCCACCAGCGCCCGCGCCGCGTCTCGGTTGACCGGCGCGCCGTGCGCCGCGTCGGACATGATGTGCGCGTTTGAGCCGCCGAAGACAACGGCCCGCCGCACCGGACCCTCCGGGATCAATCCATAGGCCATGTTGGCGACGATCTGATCGGCTCGCTCCTTGTCAGCGCCCGTGGCTGCCGCCGCACGGCCCTGCATGGCGACGTATTCGCTGGGATGGCTGATCATCATCGCGATCTCGCCCGCGATGAAGAGATCCTGGTTCTCCGTTTGCGTGTTGGTCAGAGCCGCAGTGGGAACTGAGGCATCGCGGACGTACATATCGTAGTAGGTTTGGAGGGCGGCGATCCCCTCCGGGCTATTGATCATCGTGGTTTCGTAGGTTGGCTCATCTACGGCTTCGTCGAGGGCGCTGCCGCCGTATGCCCACATGACCGGCATGAAGCGGAACGGCGTATTTCCGGCATTGACCTTGGCCACCATGCCATAGCCGTTCTTGCCGGTCTCCTGCTTGATCTGGTTCGAGTAGGCGACAACGTCGTCCCAGGTCGCCGGCGCATTCTCGGGGTCGAGCCCGGCGTCGGCGAAGATCTGCTTGTTCCAGATGAAGGCCATCGTCTCGTTGTTCGTCGGCACGCCATAGAGCTTGCCGTCCCAGGTGACCGACTTCAGTGCACCGGGCCAGAACTGCTCGGCGGTCCAACCGAACTCCTCGAGGGTGACTTCGGAAGTGTCACCACGGGCGGCGAACTCGACGCCCCATAGAATCGGCATCTTGGCGACGTCCGGCGCGGCGCCACCGGCGGCCGCGGTCCGAATCTTGTCCAGCATGTCGTTGTAGCCGACGTTCTGGTTTTCCAGGGTGATGTTCGGATAGTAGCGGGCGAATGTGTCCTGGAATTCCTGGTAGAGGTCCTTTGTGATCTGCGGATCGGGCTCAGTCGGTCCTACATTCCAATACTGGATAGTGCCTTCGGTCGTCTCCGGCACCAGCGCGTGCAGGTCAGCCTCTGTGTCGACCTCACGCGTTCCGGCCAGGGCGTTGATCGTCTCCGGATTCCACTCCTCGGCGGTAACACCTGTCTTCTCGGACGCGTCCTGGAGATAGGCGAGGGCCTCGCTCTTCGTAACGATACCGGCAGCAACAGCTCCGGTCAGGAAGCCCATAAGACGCCGGCGGTTGATGATCAGGGGATTTCGGGTGGGCTCGTAAAAGGTCATCAGCGATTCCTCCGTCGTTCAACAACGAACGAATATGGGTTCGCCACAACCGCGATCCCGTCTCCGCCGACGGGGTGGCGGTGGCACCATTCAAGGTCGTGATCTGACCTGGGCTGACCTCCTTGCCGTCATGGCAGAATCCAGATTGTCGAGGATTCGGCCCGCTTGGGTACAAATATTCAAGCAGGGTTAGACCGGGGTTGTCAACGATTGAAGGACCCGGTGCGGCTTCATACTATCTCACGCACACTCAGTGCCAGGACATCGGCCGTCCTCTCCGTAACGTTGATCGCCGAACACCCACCGCCGACCGGTAGGAAGACGACACCCCCTGCCGTGATGCCACGCGTTTCGTCTCTCGCGATCGGCTGCAGCGAGCCCGGTATGGAGTACGGTGTCGAGGCGGCGGCGCGGGCGGCGAAGACTTCGCCCGCAACCGGTGTCAAGGCAAGGGATCCCGCTTCGACATACGTCAGGGTCAAGCCACGGGAGAGGTCGGCGGGTAGTTGCGATGACGGCCCGAGACGCACCCGTTCCAACGCCAATACGACGCGACCGGGAGGAGCGGCCGCTGCGCTGGCACTCGCCAGGAGCTGA
>DASUQU010000390.1:0-4774 GCA_036280495.1 Thermomicrobiales bacterium
CATGCCGCCGAGGCGCGGGAGCTGGAAGCTCGCATTCATGAATTGACGACCGAGCTCGCCGCGGGCGTGGAACACCTCAACGACCAGGGGATCGAGATCAAGAGTCTGGACCACGGACTGATCGATTTTCCGGCCCGGCGAGACGAGCGGGTGATCTATCTCTGCTGGCGACTGGGAGAGGGTTCTCGCATCCGCTACTGGCATGAGATCGACGCCGGATTCGCCGGCCGGCGGCTGCTGTAAGACGAGGGTGATGGGTGATTGTTCGCTGCGCTCACGGTGATCGGTGATATGGTGATTACTCGCTCCGCATCACCCTCGTGACCCCATCACCCATCATCCGTCACCCGTCATCCCACGTAGCGGTGATCGGGGCCGGGATTGTCGGCGCGGCGATTGCCCACCGTTTGGCGGAGCAGGGGAGCGCGGTCCTGCTGCTCGATCGGTCTGATCCGGAGTCGGGAAGCAACGCGACAGCGGCCTCGTTTGCGGCGGTGACCGCGCGCGAGCAGACACCGCGCGCCCTGTTCGATCTGAGTAGAGCGGCGATGGAGGATTACCGGCGCCTGGCCTGGAAGCTGGCGCCGGCGCCCTGGTATCACGTCGAGGGGAGTCTCGCCTGGTTCGGCGATCGCGCGAAAGCGGCCGCGTTGCACGAGCAGGTGCAACGGCTCCGGGATTGGGGCTACGCGGCGGAGATGCTGCCGGCGCGCGCGGTTCTGGAGGATCTGGAACCTGGTTTAACCTTCCCCGATCCGGGAACGCCTGTCGCATGGTTTCCCGAAGAAGCCTGGGTCGATCCCCGAGGGTTGACCCAGCGGCTGGTGGAGGGAGTGCGCAACGCCGGTGGCCGCGTGCTGACGGGGCTGGAGCGGGAGGTCGTCGCTATCGCCATCGAGGCGGGCCGGGTCGCCTCGCTGACACTCGCCGGCGGTCAATCGATTTCCATTGCCGGCGTCGTCAACACCGCCGGGGTGGACGCCGGTCACGTGGCGGCACTGGTCGGGCGGCGTCTGCCGGTGCTGGCGCCGCGCAGTCTGGCAGTACGCGTTGAGTTGCCGGACGGCGGCGATCCCTTACGTCGTCCGCTCCGAACAGACAGTATCGCAATCCGCCCCGATGGACCGGGCCGTGTCTTGCTCGTTCCTCACGGTGAACCAGGCGACAGACTGCCGGGACCGGTCCCGCTCGACGATCCTCTCGTCACGGAGACCATAGCGCTGGCCGCCGCACCCGTTCCTGCGCTGGCCGCGGCGCGACCCGTCGAGGCGTGCGTGGCCGCTTGGCCGCTGATGGAAGACGGGGCACCCAGCGTGGGGGCTGTCGCCGGTCTCCCCGGCTATATCGAGGCAGTTACCGACTATGGTGTCACGCTCGCGCCCCTGATCGCGCGTTCGCTCGTGGACGAGATGCTGGGAAACCCGGCCAACCCGCTGCTGGAGCCGTTTCGCCCCGATCGCTTCTCCCCTGCCTAACTGACAGTTACCAGCCCGCGCCATCGAGAAAGGGAATCACCGCCTTCAGGAAGGCATCGCCAGCGTCGCGGTGCAGGTTGTGTCCAGCTCCCGGAATCTGGATCGCGCGCCCGTGCGGCATGATCTGGACGAATCGCTCGGCGTCGGCGGGCGCCACCATGCTCCCGGACTCCACGCTGCCGTACAGGAGCAGGGTTGGCATCTGCACCCCGGCGAGGATGTGCATGCGGTCCGTCATCCCGGCCACCAGCGCCGCTTGCGCCTCGGCGCGCAGCTCGGCGAAGACACCGGGTGCCGTCAAGGTGATCGTCTCCGCACGGCGCAGGCAATCTTCGTCGCTCCAGTCCGGGTATTCCTGGCGGTACCAGGCCGCCGCCTGAGCCGGGGGCAGCGCGGCGAGCTGCTGCCAGCCATCGAATGCCTCCAGGATCTCCGGCAGCACCCGCAGTGATGGATCCTCGACCACCAGGGCTGCCGCCCGCGACGGGCGCTCGCTCGCCCAGGAGAGCGCCACCAGTCCGCCCAGCGAGTGGCCCATGATGCGGGTTTCCTCGCTTGGCAGATCGAGCACGTCGAGCGCGGCGTCGAGGTCCGTGGCATAGTGCTCCATCAGGTAGCCCGCCGAAGGTTTGCCGGACGCGCCATGCCCCCGCATATCGAGCTGGTAGAGGTGGAACCGCGAGGCGAGTGGGTCGATGACTGGCCACCATGACTGACCACGGCTGCCGATGCCGTGCAGCAGCACGACCGGCGGGCGACCCGGATTCGGGAACTCGGTGACCGCGATCTCGACATCGCCTGCTGCGATGGTCCGCTCGAGCCCGGCTGTCGTTGGACTACCTACCATGATTGCTCCCAGTCACGACCCGTTCCCCGATCACCACCATCACCCTAACACCCTAACGCGCTTGTCCACACTGTAGACTTTTCGGGTTGGTGTCTGCCTGCCGGGAATGAGCCGGCATGGGCGTTGCGAGAGGCGACGCGCCGGCGGTTGCCGGCGTGGGGATGGCGCTTCGGTCATGGATGCGGAGGTTCAGTTGAACCGAAACAGGGTTCGGCACAACGGCGTGATGATGGCGATGGCTTCGTTCGCGCTCGTCATGCTTGCCGCGTGTGGCGGCGGCGAACAAGCGCACGAGGACGTCACGCGGGTGCCGACCATGAGCGACGCGGCAGCCCAGGCGACACGCGAGGCCGCCAGCGCGCCGGCGGCCACTCCCGGCACCGAGGGCGGTACACCAGCAGCCGGCGCCACCCCCGTCATCACGGGCGATGAGACCACCACGGCGGCCACGGCGATCGACGTCGTGTCATTTGACATTTACTTCGAGCCGAGCGAGATCACGATCCCGGCCAATACCGACGTCACAGTAAACCTGCCGAACGAAGGCGTTACTCCGCACAACTTCTCGATCGACGCTCTCGGCATCGACGTCGACATCGCACCGGGCGCTACCGAGCAGGTTGTCATCAACGCGCCGGCCGGAGAGTACGAGTACTACTGCAACGTGCCCGGTCATAAGCAGGCCGGCATGGTCGGCACGTTGATCGTCTCCGAAGACGCGGCCGCCGCGCCGGCCGGGGCGGCAACACCCGCTGAGGCTCCGGCAGAGGCGCCCCAGGCAACTCCCGCCGAGCAGGCAGCCGCAGCCACCCCGGCCGAGCCAGTTGCCGCGGCCAGTCCGGCCGCGGTCGAAGCGGCCGCAGCGCAGACTGTCGACATCGTTGCCTATGACATCTACTTCGAGCCGAAAGAGGTCACGATCCCTGCAAACACTGACATCACATTCATGATCGCGAACGATGGTGTCGCGCCACACAACTTCTCGATCGATGAGCTTGGGATCGACATCGACCTTCCGGCGGGGGAAACCCAGGAAACAGTCATCAATGCGCCCGCTGGCGAGTACGAGTACTACTGCAACGTTCCTGGTCACAAAGAGGCCGGCATGGTTGGCAAGTTGATTGTCAGCGAAGATGCGGCTACGGGAGCCACACCGGCTCAAGCGGCGGTTGCGCCGGCCACGCCGGTGGCCGTGGGAGCCACCCCCTCCGCGGGTGGAGAGGAGCAAGCTGCCGGAGCAGAGGCAAGTGAGGCGGTGGAAGTGGTGTCACATGACATCTTCTTCGAACCGGACGAGGTGAGCATCCCAGCGGAGACGGACGTCACTGTGCAACTGCCCAACGAAGGGGTGACCTTGCACAACTTCAGCATCGACGAGCTGGGCATCAGCGTCGATATCGCTCCCGGGGCCAGCGAGGAGACGGTTATCAATGCCCCCGCGGGGGAGTACGAGTTCTACTGCAACGTGCCGGGACATAAGCAAGCGGGGATGGTCGGCACCCTGACCGTCGGGTAACGGGCTCTTGCCGTCCTTGCCTGACAGCTAATAGCCAATAGCTAATAGCCCGTCGCCCCGTGGCACGGTTCTCGCGGGCCGTTCACCGCGGGGCGTCTCCATTTGGGATAATCGTCGCCGGAGAGTCCGCGCAGCTTAGGAGGCACGCCATGACCACGACCTATCCCATGCTCCCCTTCACGTCGCTTGACGACATGTTCGGGGCCCTCGAGGGCGTCGTCCGCATCGACGCGGGCGGAGGGCCGGCTCAGGCAGGAGTCGAGATCCTCGATGCTGCCAGGTTGCGAGATGGGCCGATCGATCGCTTGATCGCCACTGCCGTCTTTGCCGAGGGAGCGGAGCGGGACGCCGCCCGCTGGGTCATCCGCCTTGCCGCACCCGCGCTGGGTGCCTGGCCCGCCTCGATCCACCCCCTCTACATGGCCGCCGGCCGCGGTGAGTACGCCAATCGCACTGCTCCGGCCATCAACGTCCGTGGACTCGCCTACGACACCATGCGCGCCGTCTACCGCGCCGCGCGCGCCAACGACTGCAAGATCATGCTCTTCGAGCTGGCCCGCTCCGAGATGTCCTACACCCAGCAACGACCGGGCGAATACGCCAGCAACGCGCTGGCGGCCGCGATCAAGGAGGGGCATCAGGGGCCTGTCTTTATTCAGGGCGACCACTACCAGATCAGCACCAAGAACTATGCCGGCGACGCCGATCGCGAGCTGGATGCCCTGCGCGATCTGACCAGCGAGGCGATCGCGGCCGGGTACCTCAATATCGACATCGATGCCTCGACCATCGTCGATGTCTCCCTGCCGACGCTGGCCGAACAGCAACAGCTCAATGCACACCTGACCGCGATGTTCACCGAGTTCATCCGGGAGCAGGAGCCGGCCGGGGTCACGGTCTCCGTCGGCGGCGAGATCGGTGAGGTCGGACAGCGCA
>DASUQU010000391.1:0-8007 GCA_036280495.1 Thermomicrobiales bacterium
TGCAGGTGGAAGGAGTTGATCGGGTCAAACTCGGTGACGTTGACCAGATAGATCCTCACCGGGCGATTGCGGTCGATCTCGATCGGGTGCTTCATGTAATGGAAGGCGACGCTGTTGACGGCGTAGACCTCGTTGCCGGCGTCAAAGGTCGTGTCGAAGGCGTTCATCACCATGACGAACTCCTGCCACTCCTCCGACTCGGCATGGTCGGGGTGCCGAGCCTTCGCCGCATCGCCGTGCTTGGCCGGATCGGGGTTGACGATGTAGGCGCCGTAGAGCCCCTTGTGAATGTGGCGCTTGAGGGGTGTCGAGTGGCAGTGGTAGAGGTGGCAACCGAAGGGTTTCGCATCGAACTCGTAGACGAACTTCTCGCCAATCTGAATGTCACCTCGTCCGATACCGGTGACCCCGTCCTGGAAGGCACTGTGGATGCCGTGGAAGTGCATGGTGTGGGGGTGAGTGCCGGCATTCGTGAAGTGGATGCGCAACCGGTCACCCTCGTTGGCGCGCAGCGTCGGCCCGGGCACCTGCCCGTTGTAGGTCCAGGCCGGGAAGAAGACGCCGGGGGCGATCTCGATCTCCTTATCCCAGGCGGCGATCTCCCACTCGCGAACCGTCGTGCCGTCGGCCATCTTCGTGGCCTCGCCGTAGTCGAACGTGCGCACCAGCACGGAGGGGTCGAACCCCATCCGCTCGACGTCGACGTCGCCGACAGTAGCGCTCAGGCTGTGGCCGGGGTGGCTGGTATCAAGCGGATTGCCTTCCTGCAGCGGTGGTGAAGCATGATCGGCATGCGGCGAGACCGGCGCCGCGCTACCCGAAGGCAGGATCAGCGGCAGGGCGCCGGCAGCGCCGGCGATCGCCCCGCCGGCCGCGCCGAGACGGAGCATCGAGCGGCGATCGAGTGGCTTCAGATCCATGGGAAAGACTCCCCAAATTCACGATTGCGTGAAGTACGAATCTCGTTGTAGGGGAGTATACTGGAAATGTCTAGCCTTGGCTAACACCAATGCAGGAACGGATCAAGGACCGGCGTTCTGAGAAGACCTGCCCATCGGCGCGGCGCCGCATCGCCGAGTGGTTCGGCTGGGCGGTTGGTCGACCGTGAGCTGCGCGAATCGCCACCGAGAAGCGGGTTATCCTTCTCGTCCATTTGATGGTTCGGTTGCTGGAGGGAGGGCGGCGGATGGAGGACCGCAGTCAGGAAGGACGCAAGCACATCTTGGCCATCAACGGATCCGTCGACTTCCTGAATATCGTGCGCGAGCTGTTTCAGGAAGAGGACTACAACGTCACCACCACCAACTTCGTGCCCACCTCCTTCGCCCAGATCGAAGCCCTTCAACCGGATGCCCTCATTGTTGACATCGCCGTTGGCCAGTCGGCCGGCTGGGAGTTACTGGAGCAACTCAACGAGTCCGCGGCCACCACGGGTATCCCGGTCCTGGTCCTCTCCACGAGTCCGCGGCTGCTGGCGCAAGCGCGGGAGTTGCAAGAGCGCTACGGGACGCATCGCTATCTGGACAAGCCATTCGATGTCGAGGCGCTGCTATCAAACATCCGGGAGATGATCGGAGCAGCCTGAGCAAATGCGTCCTGCGGTCCGTTCCTTGCGATGGGCACCGGAGAGAAAGCGTCTCCCGTCTTCAGGAGGGTTCCTTCATGCCGGTAGCCGACGACATACCCGACGGGTCTGTTTACGACGCTGCCGACCAACTCAAACACGATCTGAAGACGCCGCTGACCACGATCTACTCCCGGGCTTATCTCTTGGGCCGCGCCGTCCGCCGCGCGCCGCCCTGACCGACGAGGAGCGGGGCAAGATGCTGGAGGGCGTTGCCGCCATCGAGACGGCGGTGCGGACCATGAGTGCGCTCATCGACACGATGGGCGATGAAGGCGTTGATGGAGAACGCTCGCTCAGTCTCCGACGACCGTCTCACGAGTTGGCAGAACCAGGAACAAGGAGCACGACGTGACCACGACATCCCGCACTGGACGCCGGCAGTTCGTGACCCAGGGGGCAGCGGCTCTAGCAGCCATTGCGCTGCCGGGCGCCCTGACTCGCACGGCCGCCGCCCAAGAGGTGACGCCCGCAACGACCACCCCGACGCCGTCCGAAGCATCGCCCGAGCCAGACATGGGTGAGACGCGCGTACGGTTCACCGTCGGTGACGCCGAGATCATCGTCCGCATCGCCGACAACCCCACCAGCCGCGACTTCGTGTCCATGCTGCCGCTGACCTTGGAGTTCGAGGACTTCAACAACATGGAGAAGATCAGCGACCTCCCGCGCGACCTGACCATCGAAGGCTCAACCGGCCGCGCACCGGCCAACGGGGACCTCATCTACTTCGTCCCCTGGGGCAACCTCGGCTTCTTCTACGACGCCGAGCGTCGGGACGCATCCTATGATGACCGGGTCATCCCGATCGGGACCATCGAGACCGGCGACGAGCTCCTCGACGAGCTCGAGACCGGGCCCGTACGCGTCGAACTCGTCCCGTGACAGCAGGCTGATGACGCCAACCCCCGAACGCCGAGGGACGTCGGTGAAGGAGGACACGTGGCAATGCCTCCGAGCGCAGACGCCGACATCATCCCCGTGTGGCCGGATCGGGTGCCGGATGCCGACCTCTGGCGCGATGCCGGCCCGGAGCTGGACCGGCCGCGGCGCACCGGCGGCGCAACGATCCGCAACGTCAGCCGGCCGACGCTGACGATCTTCGTGCCCGAGCCCTCGCGGGCGGTGGGCACGGGCGTTATCGTCTGTCCGGGTGGAGCGTTCCATTGGCTCAGTGTCGACAAGGAGGGCACCGACGTGGCGCGCTGGTTGAACGCGCGGGGGGTGGCGGCCTTCGTGCTCAAGTACCGCGTGCTGCCCACCCCGGACGACGACGCGGCGTTTCTCCAGATCGCCGCCGACCCGACCCCGCACCGACCGAAGATGGACCGGGTGCGGCCGATGGTCATCGCCGACGGACTACAAGCCATTCGCCGGCTCCGGACGCAAGCCGATCGGTGGGGAATCGCCCGCGATCGATTGGGGATCCTCGGCTTCTCGGCTGGTGCCTACGCCGCCGTGGGCGCGGCGATGAAGTACGACGCGGAGAGCCGCCCGAGCTTCGCCGCGTCCGTCTACGGGGAGTGGTGGGAACGCTGGGTGCCGGCCGATGCGCCGCCGCTGTTCCTGGCGGCGGCCAGCAACGACCCCCTGATCGATGTGCGCAGCAATGCGTCGCTCTATGAGGCCTGGTACGCCGCCGGGCGCCGGGCCGAGTTGCACCTCTACGCGCACGGCGGGCACGGCTTCGGCGTGACGCCGCAGGGCCTGCCCTCCGACACCTGGATCGACCGCTTCTGGGAATGGCTGCAGGCGGAGGGGTTCATCCCCGGTGCGGCGCTGTAAGGGAGGAGGATCGTCCATGCAGATCACGCGCAGCTCACTGCCAACCGCCAAAGGCCCGACGGAGTGGTTCACCGGCGACGTCTACATCGACACCGTTGCGGCAGGGACAGGGCCATCCCGCCACGGGACAGCTCTGGTCCACTTCACGCCGGGCGCGCGCACCGCCTGGCACACCCACCCGCTGGGTCAGACCATCTACGTGACGGAAGGCGTCGGCCGCTGCCAGCGCCGCGGCGGGCCGATCGAAGAGATCCGTCCGGGCGACCGTGTCGTCTTCGAGCCGGGCGAGGACCACTGGCACGGCGCCGCTCCTGACCGGTTCATGGTCCACCTGGCGATGCAGGAGGCGGATGACTCGGGTAGTCCGGTGACCTGGGGTGCGCACGTCACCGACGAGGAGTACCGCCAGCAGCCCGGGTGACCTCGTGTTCCAGAACTCGTAGATCGATCCAGGAATCGGGATGATGATTCTGGAACGGGTTTGGGAACTGCCCGTCCTGGGTAGACCGCGCCAGAAATTGGCTGTCTGTCGATCGTCCGGGAAAAGAACGTTTTTGAAACTGGCTCAAGATTGGGCGTGCTGTGAAAATCCCCCTTTCCCGCAGCTGCTATCCTCTCCCGTCAGAGGAGCGTCATGCCGCGCACTCGGAGACGATCCGGGGGAAAGACTCCCGATCACATCACCAAGGCAAGGCTCGTTGAGGAGATCGCGGCCCTCCTCCATGAGGAGGAAGGCGTCACGGTCGAGCGTAACGTGCGCCTTCCTTCGGTCTCCTATCCCACTCGAGTGCAAGAACTACAGCACGCGCATCACGGCCGGGCAGATCGGGGAGTTCAAGTTGACAACGTCCGCTCACTACAGCCCCAGCAGGTGTTAGCAAAACAGCGCCCAGCCTACGAGCGGCTCCTGGGGCAGGCTGGATTGGCGCCGCACGGTCACGCGCACGCCCCGCTCGTTGCGCGCTAGCCGCTCCTCCGGCACGAGCGCGGCCCAGGACGCGCCAGCCAGCTCGATGCGGACAAAGCCCAGCGCCGTGTCGGCCTCCCAGGTGCGGCCCAGCAGCTCCCAGGTAGCCTTGGAATCCGGGTCGGCTCCCGGAAGCGCGACCCGACCGCGTGGCAGTAGCAGGACCTCGAGAGCGATCGCCTCGCGGAGTGGCGACATCACTGTGCCGCAGCCGCCGGCTGCGCGAGATGGGTTCGTCACCGTCAGAGCACGCCTTGTGGATGGGCGTTGGCTACCACCCGGGCAGCGCAGAATGAGCGGTCGACACTCCTCAACCATGGCACGGCGTTGTGGTCTGGACAAAATACCACTCGAAGCGGTGGGGGAAGTGGCGCTGATTGAGTTCAGACGCCAGGGGTCAGCCATAGTCGTCACCGACGTCGACCGATGCTGGGGCAACTCGCTATACGGGGAAGAGCGCTGGTCAGTTGAGCGCATCGCGATGACCGCTGGCGCCTTACGCTCGATGCCGACGTTCTGCCATCGCGCAAGGTTTACAAGGTGATGCGTCGCACTCCGATGCGGAAGGAACGTGGAGGCCGTTCGCCGGCGGGGGATGCTTACCCGATGGGATACAGCGTGCCCGGGGGAAGAAAGGGTTGGTGGCGCGGAAACTCTACATGGAGGTCCGAGATACGGGCCCCCTGCTCGTCGAGCACGTCATAGACGACGATCGCTTTGCCGCTCAAGAGGTAGTACCCGGCGATCCGCAGCAGCCCCTGAGCCGTGGGCAGTTGCGACACTAGCGCCGTGATCGTCGTGTGAGACAGGCCCGGTGGGACAGCGTGTAGCGGCTCGGGCGGCAGATCGCGCATTTCAGTCCTAGCACTTCAAATCGTTCGTCTCAGCGAGGAATCGAAACGAGGCGTGGCCAGCGCATCGTTTGTGTTGTCCACAAACCCTATAGGATTTGATAGGAAAAACTGTAGCGACCTGGCGCGGGGCTGTCAACCCCATGGGGCCTGAGCATGCACGTCGCCTTATTAGGAATGATAGGAGGATGAGGAGAGAACAACGGGGCCGATAACGAGGGCATCTTCCTTGCTGCCGAAGGTGGCCACTCGGAGCGGGGCGCGTGATACGTGACAGCGTTTGGATTTGGATACGGCACCCGCTGCACCCGCCGCCGACCGTCCGTCTCGGTGGTTCGACGGGCTTGAGCACATCAGGCTCACTATCCATCTGCTTGCGCCGGAAGCGGACCCGCCACAACAGGTCGAGCATCGGCTGGTTTTCCATCACGTTGGCTGGGGTGACAAGCGCCGCGAGGATGATCCGCTGCTTGCCCCCATCCAGCTCGCGCTCAACGGGATTACCGATCTGGGCGTGATCCACCTGGTGGACCACTGAACGATGCTCCCGAGGCAACTAAGGGATACTCCTGCAATACTGACGGCATCGACCGCTGCGTTCGTTCGTGCACTCAAGCGCTTCGAGGAGACTCCCTATGGCAACGCTCCTGGCGATTACCTATCCCGACCCAGACCGAGCCAAGCAGGCGATGGCCTCGGTGGACTGGTCCCATCTCGATCACCAGATCCGTGTCAAGGATGCGTGTTGGATTCGCAATGAGAACGGGGAGCTCGCGGTTCACCCCTGGCATCCCGTGGCGGGGAAGGCGGCCCTGGGCGGGGGGGTGGGGCTCCTGGTCGGCGCGCTCTTCTCGGTCCCGGTCGTTGGACTCGCCGCGGGTGCCCTGATCGGCATCCGCAAGGCCAAGCAACGGGTGTCCGGCCTCGACGACCAGTTCGTGGCCTCCATTGAGGCGAAGCTGGAGTCCGGCGAGTCGGCGATCATCGTGCTCTTCGATGAAGGGGCCGACACCACCCGGGCGGGTGCCGATCTGGCGCGATTTGGCGGGACGGTCCACAGCGCCGACCTCTCGTCCGACCAACTCGCCCGTTTCCAAACGCGGCTTGATCAAGCGACCCAGGGAGCTGCGGCGTCTGGCAACGACGATCGCTGAGGGCTCATCGCAGGCCATCCAGTGGGAACCGGTTTCATAACTCGATCGCTTGTGGCTACCCCCGTGGAGGATCAGGAGGACATTGCCGCAATCAGGCAGAATCTCCTGGCTGCTTGCCGGTGCATCTGCCCCCTTCGGCGAGCATCCGGGGACGGGTGACACGGTCCCGGGTGCTACCCGTGGTCGGCGGTGGTGGGATGCCCAATAAAGCGGACCACCGTCGCAAGCAACTGGTCGAGGGCGAAGGGTTTCGGCAGGAAGGCGGCGATCGTCGGGTCTAGCCCGTTCGGGTGCACGGCCGCACTCATCATCACCACCGGGACGGACCGCAGATCCGCCCGCCCGCGCAACGCCCGGTAGGCCTCTCGTCCATCTAGACCCGGCATCATCACGTCCATCAACACCAAATCCGGACGGTTCCGCTCCACCAACTCGAGCATCGCCCGACCATCCGCGGCCTCCACGACGGTGTACCCGGCCTCCACTAACACATCGCGCACAATGGCACGCAGCACCGGCTCATCGTCGACGACGAGGACCGTTGTCACGGCGCCTCATCCGCGGGAGGCGCCTCGAGTGGCGCTGCCCGCCCAATGAGCAATCCGGACGTCGCCGCGAACGGCCCGCTGACGGTGATCCCCTGAGCGCTGATCGTAAACTCGCGAATGGCCGGATCGGTCTCCATCTGGCGAGCCTTGAGGACCGAGATCAGGCGATGCAGGGACGAGCGCAACTCGACCTGACGCAGCAGGACGCCATTGTCCATCGTGGCCGAGGCTGCCGGCACCGGCACGGCCAGTTCGTCGTCGACAAAGGCATCGATCTCCAAGGCGATGAGCGCCGTGGCGCCCCGCGCGCGCAGCTCGTTGGTGAGGGCCGCGGCGTAGGTGGGCATCCGGTGCGGGGCGGTGATGAAGCGCTGGATATCGGTGAGGGCATCGACAAAGACTCGCTGCGGCCGGTGCTCTGCCACCGTCTCCAGCAGCCGCCAGGCCCAGCCATCAGCCGAGAGCTCCAGGGGTGGGTCCCATAGAATACGGATGAGTCCGGCGTCGATCGCTCCTCGAAGATCGAACCCAATTCGGGCCGCCGTGGTAATCAGGTCGGGTTCCGTTTCATGGAACCCAGCCAGGAGCCCGCGTTCCCCGCGGCCGGCCCCCTCGAGTAGGAAGCTCAGCCCGAGCACGGTCTTGCCAGACCCGGGTGTCCCCATGACGAGGGTGCTGGAGAAGGGCAGGAGTCCGCCCCCGAGCATCGTATCGAGGCCGGCTACCCCGGTCCCCAGGCCCAGCCCTTCCTCCGGGGTCTCCGCCGGACGGCGCCCACCGGTCACCGATTCCAGGCGGGGGTAGATCGTGAGACCGCTCTCGGTGATCGCGAACGCATGCGTCCCTCGGGTATGCGCACCACCCCGGAGCTTGAGGACCTCCACCATCCGCTCCTGCCGCGCGTCGGTGCTGTCGTTGGCCAGCACCACAATCCCGTCAACGTGGGCCCCAAGGGCACCGATGTCATCCCGGGTGTGGCCGGTCAGGAGCACCGTGGTGGTGTCGAGGAGAGTGGCCTGCGCGTGCAGCTGCTGGACGAAACGCCGGCGCTCGAGTGGTGACGCCGCCACATCCTCGA
>DASUQU010000392.1:0-2738 GCA_036280495.1 Thermomicrobiales bacterium
TGGCCCTCGCTGAGGAGCGACGTCAGTAACGACTGACAACCGGAGATGCCGCCCCAGATGCGAAAGAAATCATCACCAGTCTTCAGTGCCGCCGGCGCGGGGGAGTGATCGGAGGCGACGATCTGGATGTCGCCGTCTGCAAGCAATTGCCAGAGCCGGTCGACCTCGCACCGAGGTCTCAGGGGGGGAGCGCACTTGGCAACCGCGCCGAGCCGTTCGAGGTCGTCCTCGTCGAACACGAGGTAGTGGGGGCAGGTCTCGGCCGTGACGTCGAGCCCACGGGCGCGAGCCGCAGCAATCTCGGCGACGCCGCGGCCGGTGCTGACGTGGACGACGTGGAGGGAACACCCGGTATCTTCGGCAAAAAGGATTGCGCGCGCGATCGCCTCGATCTCGGCGACTGCCGGTCGCGAGGCGAGGTAGTCGCGCGCGCCCGTGCGCCCCGCTGTGATGGCGCTGGCCGCAAGCGCGGCGGTGAGCGTGTCGTTTTCGGCGTGCACGGCGACCGGCAAGCCGAGCGCAGCCGCACGTTGCGTCCCGGCGAACAACGTGGCGTCGTCGGCCATTGGGAAATCGTCGATGCCGGAGTTCGACATGAATGCCTTGAAACCGATGACGCCTCGTCCCGCCAGTTCCTCCATGCGCTCCAGGTTGATAGGCGTCAGTCCGCCCCAGAGGCCGAAGTCGACACGGGAGCTTCCCTCGGCCGCTTTCCGTTTGGCGTCGAAGGACGGTCCGTCGAGCGTCGGCGGGTGGGCGTTGAGGGGCATCTCGGCCACGGTGGTCGTGCCGCCTGCCGCGCAAGCAGCTGAGCCGGTTGCCCATCCCTCCCAATCGGTTCGACCTGGCTCATTGAAGTGAACATGGGCGTCGACAACACCCGGAAGAACGTGCAACCCTCGGGCATCAATCTCCTCGCGCGCCGCGCCCGTGATCTCGGGGGAGACCTCGACGATCTCTCCGCCGCTGACCGCGACGTCCGCGATGGTGACATCATCGGACGTCGGGACCGCACCGCCGCGCACGAGAAGTTCGAATCGCGTCATCCCAGGTTCTCGTCCCCCAGCATGTTCACGAACCGATCGAGAACGTCGAGCGCGGCGGCGACGTCGCCGGTCATCACCGACTCCGCCGGGTGATGGCTGATGCCCCCGGCGCAGCGGACGAAGAGCATGGCCACCGGCATGACCTTGGACATCACCACGGCGTCGTGCCCGGCGCCGGAGGGGAGTCGTTCGACCGGCAGCCCCGCGGCCCCGACTGCCTCGGCTAACCTGGTTGTGAGCCAGAGGTCACAAGGGACGGCGGGATCATCCCGGGCGATCCTCCACTCGACTCGTAAAGAGCGGGTAGAGGCAACCTCGTGCACGCGCCGCTCCAGGGCAGACACCGCACCGGCGCGGACCGGATCTTCGGGATGCCGGACATCGAGTGAGAAGCGGACCTGGCCCGGAATGACGTTGCTGGCGCCGGGAGTGACGTCGATCGTCCCAACCGTCGCCAGCAACCCGGAGGTGTGTCGTGCCAGGTCCTCGGCCGCGAGAACAATCTCGGCCGCCGCCGGGAGCGCATCGCGGCGCAAATGCATCGCCACGGTGCCCGCATGTCCTGCTTCACCGGTAAACGTGGTCAAGATCCGGCTCTGGCCAGCGATCGCCGTCACCACTCCAACGGGCGCATCGACCGACTCCAGATACGGCCCCTGCTCGATGTGGACTTCGACATACGCACGTGCTTCTCCCGGCCGCAACGCCGCGTCGGCTAGTGCGCCGGGATTGCCGCCGAACGTCCCTATCGCCTCGCGCAGCGTTATCCCGTCGGCGTCAATGAGGTCGAGGAACGTTGGGTCGAAGGATCCAGCCAGCGCGCAGCTTCCCAGGTACGTGGTTTGGAAGCGGAGTCCTTCTTCATCAGCGAATGCGATCACTTCAAGCGGGAAGGGGAGGTCCCGTACTCTTGCGCGGATGTGGTCGACAACTTCGATGGCGAGGAGGATGCCGAGCGGACCGTCGTAGCGGCCGGCATCGCGCACACTGTCGAGATGACTACCGAGGAGGAGCGCTGGCGCGGTCGGCGCTGAGCTCGTGGCTCGACCAGGCAGGTTGCCGACAGCATCGACGTGGATGTCCATGCCCGACTCGCGCATCCACTGTGCGACCCTCGCTCGCGCAGCCCCGAGAGCGGCTGTGCCGTAACCACGGACGATCCGGTCTGGTTCCTCGCTGAAGGTGGCGAGTTCGTCGCAACGGGCAATGACGCGCTGGGCGCGGCTGCCGGGGCTGAGCGGGACTGGATCGACGGTCGCGCTAGCTGCCACGATAGGTGGAGTAGGCCCAGGGAGAAGCAAGGAGCGGGATATGGTAATTAGCCGCCGGGTCCGAGATGCCAAAGCGGACAGGCACTTTGTCGAGGAACGGAATCGGAGCGTTCGCCCGTCCGACCGCTGCGAAATAGTCTCCCAGGCTAAAGACCAACTCGTAGATCCCGGCGCGCAGGGCGTCGCCGGCCAGGAGCGGATCATCGGTTCGGCCCTCGGCATTGGTGCGTACCACGTGCAACCGCTCTCGCGCGTCGCTCTCGGGGTCGATGCGGTAGAGCTCGATCGCCAATCCCGCAGCCGGTCGGCCATGGACCGTATCGAGCACGTGCGTGGTGAGTCGTCCAGCCATCGGCGGCGTCTCCTGATAGGGCCTGCGGTCGCCTATGCGCGGCGGATGGCCAAGGTCAGCCGGCCATAG
>DASUQU010000393.1:0-4608 GCA_036280495.1 Thermomicrobiales bacterium
TACCGGCTCCTGGAGCTGGGGTCTCCCGGTCTCCTCCCCCAGCCCGGACGCGGGCTGGGAGTTCATCAAGTGGGTCGAGTCGCCTGAGATCGCGATGCGGCGGGCGCTCGCCGGGGGTGTACCGGCGCAGGAAGCGCCGTACGAGAATGACGAGTTCCTCACGAAGTACCCGTGGATGCCACAGGCCAAGGATATGATCGCGTCCGGCGAAGGACTTCCGGCCGTGACCAAGCAGGCGCAACTGGTGGAGATCATGGGCCGCCACTTGGGTGATGTCGTCTCCGGCGCCAAATCCGCCCAGGAAGGAATGGACGCGGCCGCGGAGGAGCTGGCGGCGCTGTTGTAGCAGGGTTGTCGTAGCAGGGATAAGGAACCATGGCACAGGCGATAGCGAAAATCCGGCATCCGCTGGAGCCGCTCTCGGTCGATGATCTCTCAGAGGCCGTAGCGATCCTCCGCGCCGGAGTTCCCGGCGGCGTCTGGGACGACCGCCGCTTCCGGTTCGTTGAAGTCGCCCTGCGTGAGCCGCTGAAGGCCGACGTGCTCGCGGCCGAGGCGTTGGGGAACGGACACGACCTACCACGTGAGGCGCGGGCGGTCCTCATCGATCGTGCGGAGCGAGGAACAGTTGAGGCGCTCGTTTCCCTGACCGAGGGTCGAGTTACGAGCTGGGACCTGATCGAGGCCGGCCAGGCGACATTGACCCTGGAAGAGATCCTCGCCTGCGAACAGATCGTGCGCCAGGATCCTGACTTTCAGGCCGCGATGCATCGCCGCGGTATCACAGACATGGACCTCGTCTGGGTCGATCCCTGGCCATTCGGGGTCTACGAGGACGAGGCCGATCTTGAGGGACGCCGCTTGACGCGTGGCATTGTCTGGGTCCGCTCCAGTCCCGACGACGATAACGGCTACGCGCACCCGGTCGAGAACGTGATCGTCATCTTCGATCTGCATGACATGGAGGTCGTTCGGGTCGAGGATCACGGCGTGGTGCCGGTCCCGGCCAGGAACGCCAACTACCGTCTCGACGATGTCGGTCCGTTGCGATCGGATCTCAAGCCGCTGGAGATCAGCCAGCCGCAGGGCCCGAGCTTCACCGTCGACGGCGCTCTGGTGCGGTGGCAGAAGTGGCAGTTCCGGGTCGGGTTTACGCCCCGCGAGGGCCTGGTCTTGCACACCGTCGGCTGGGAAGAGAATGGCCGCCTGCGTCCGATCCTGCATCGTGCGGCGATGTCGGACATGGTCGTGCCGTACGGTGACCCGGCGCCGACGCATCACCGCAAGAACACCTTCGATGGCGGCGAGCTTAACTTCGGCGCGCTCGTCAACTCGCTGACGCTTGGTTGCGACTGCCTGGGCGAGATCTATTACTTCGACGCGGCGCTGGTCGACCAGGACGGTCGAGCCCATGCCGTCAAGAATGCCATCTGCATGCACGAGGAGGACTACGGTGTCCTCTGGCGGCACATGAACATGCGCACCAACCAGACCGAGCTGCGTCGCTCGCGTCGCCTGGTCGTCTCTTCATTCTCGACAATCGGCAATTATGACTACGGCATCTTCTGGTACCTCTATCAGGACGGCACCATCCAGTGCGAAGTGAAACTGACGGGCATCCTCTCCACGGGCGCCGTGCCTGTGGGGCAGACGCCAAAGTACGGTCAACTCCTCAACGAGGACGGGCTCTACGCTCCGATCCACCAGCACTTCTTCAACTTCCGGCTCGATCTCGATGTCGATGGGCCGGTGAACACGGTCTATGAGGAGCACGCGGAAGCCGATGCGGCCGGTTCCGGCAACGTCCTCGGGGCAGCGTTCCGCACCGTGCGCACCCCGCTGCGCACCGAACTGGAAGCGCAGCAACTGGTCGACCCCCTGCGGGGCCGGGTCTGGCGGGTGGTAAATCCGGAGCGCCGAAATGCGATCGGCGAGCCGGTCGCCTACCGACTGGTGCCACATGGCAACGTGCAGGCTATGGCCAGTGCCGAGTCGAGCGTAGCGAAGCGAGCGGCATTCATGACCAAGCACCTCTGGGTCACGCCATACGCGGACCGCGAGCGCTTCGCCGCCGGCGATTTTCCCTACCAACATCCAGGAGGAGCCGGGCTACCCGAGTGGACGGCAGCAGACCGGCCTATCGAAGAGACCGACGTCGTGCTCTGGTACACCGTGGGGAGCCACCATGCGCCGCGTCCTGAGGACTGGCCGGTGATGCCAGTCTCGTATGCGGGCTTTCTCTTACAACCGGCAGGGTTCTTCACGGCCAACCCGGCGCTCGACGTACCACCGCCCACAGCGCACGCGAACGGCCACTGCTGCTCATAGTCGTTGATTCGCGAGCACCACTACCGGCGGGTTCGGTTGACGCCGGATCTTAGACTTATCTGAGAATACGGACTGCTCCGCACCTGACAAGTGACGCTGACGGTCCCCGTGTTGCCCGCCGACAACGGGCGCGCGATCAGTGCCGGAGGCTGAACGCTGGTAGCGAGAAGCGAGAAGGACAAAGTTGTGGCCAACGAGATCAAAGTCATGGTCATCGATCCGAAAGAGATCGACCGCTATGCGCGCGCGATCGTTCGTATCGCGGACAAAGGACATCCGGCCGGGAGCGTCGGGCTGGTGCGCGCCGTCAACACCTACGGCACCGCGTTTCAGTTCCTGGTGATGCGCCGCGGGCCCGCCTATGGCCGAGCACTCGGCATGGCGGCGGGAGACCGCGCGTTGTCACTGGTCGAGCAGCGAGGCGACGTGGAGACACTCATTGCCGGGGACATCGGCGAGATCCACGAGCGGGTATGCCTGGCTGAGGAAGAAGCGCAGGCGCGGGAACAGGATCAGGACACGGCCTAGGAGGCTGAATCGCTGACCCTCATGCGGAGGCTGACCGCGCCGCGGAGATCGAGCCACATCGTGGCGCCGGCCGCTCCCAGGCGGAGTACCGCCGTGTCGCAGTGCGGGCAGCGCAGAATCGCTCCCAGCTCCAGGCCATAGGCCATGAGAGCGCCGACTGCCGAAGTGGCGCCGCAACCAGCACAGACAATCAGGGCGCCACTCGGCTCGCCACAGAACACCTGGGTCAGGACACCGGCGGCGGCATTGCCATCGAGCCGGGTCGTCTCCTCATCTTCGAATTCGCCCATCTTCAACCTCCAGTCGGGCCGAAACGCTCGGTCTTGACCCGTGCGGGCGGATAGCCGATCGAGACCAGGGCGCTCGCCACGTTTTCGACGAGCTGAGTCGGACCGCAGACGTAGGCGAGTCGTCCTGACTCTGGCTCGCCGGTAGCCTCTGCAAGCATCGCCGCGTCGATGCGGCGGGTGTAGCCATTCCATCCGTCCGGATGCGATCGGGTCAGCGTGTGGATAACGCTTATCGCCGGATCGGCACTGAGTCGTTCGAGCTCCTCCCGAAAGATGATCTCGTCCCACGAGCGCGAGGAGTAGAGCAGGGTGGCAGGGATGTCGCTGCCAATCGCCTCCCGGTAGCGGAGCATCGACATCAAGGGCGCGACACCAGAGCCGCCGCCAACGAGAAGTAGGGGGCCGCCGTTCGCCTCCGTCCAGGTGAAGTAGCCGCCGATCGGCCCCCGCAGCTCCAGGTGGTCACCCGGGCGTAGCACTTCGCTCAAGTACGGGGAGACTTCGCCGTCGGCGAGCCCCTCGATGGTCAGGTCGAGGCGCCCGGCGGCTGGTGCGGAGGCGATCGAATACGACCGCTGCGCCTGGTAGCCATCCTCCGCGGTGAGGCGGATGTCGACGTGCTGGCCAGGAAGATGCCCCGGCCAGGCTTCCGACTCGAGACGCAGCGTCATGACGCGCGGTGTCTCGATTTGCTTCTCGACCAGGCGGGTGAGTTGCCAGCCTAGTCGCCCTGGTATCGCTGTTCCCGCCATGGGTCACCATAATCGTGATAGCCGAGCGTCTCCCAGAAGCCGGGACGGTCGCGGGACATGATCTCGAGACCGCGCACCCATTTCGCGCTCTTCCAGAAATAGAGATGCGGCACGAGCAACCGGGCCGGGCCGCCGTGCTCCGGCGCCAGCGGCGCGCCGCCGTACGCGAATGCCACCCAGGCCTTGCCACCCACGAGATCCGCCAGCGGCACATTCGTGGTGTAGCCCCCGTCGCAGAAGGCTGTCACAAAGTTCCCGTCCGTCTCGACGCCGTCGAGGAGCGTATCGATCGCGACGCCCTCCCAGACGGTGTCGAGCTTGCTCCATTTGGTGACGCAGTGGATGTCGACGGTGACGGTCTCGCTGGGCAGCGCGCGGAACTCGTCCCAGGTCCAGCGCCGTGTGGGATGTACCGCCCCTCTGATGGCAAAGTCCCACTGCGCGAGCTGCGTGTGCGGGGTCGGCCCGGCGGAAAGGACCGGGAAGTCGCGCGTGAGGTATTGCCCGGGCGGGATCCGGCCGGCGACCGCGGGATCCTCTTGCCGGCGACCGAGAAATCCGCGTGAGATGAATTCGCCTACCATGCTCTTGCTCCAGCTTCACGGCTCTGGTGCGACGACACGACGTTGTCGACACGCGCGCATCGGCATCTTGCCATGTTTCGATCATCCGCGGGTGCGGTGCGCGGAGGAACCGGTTTCAGAGTGACG
>DASUQU010000394.1:0-2964 GCA_036280495.1 Thermomicrobiales bacterium
CCCGTGCGCTTTCTCAGCCGCCTGATCCCGCGCGGGATTGCCATCGCCATTGTCGTGCTGGCCGTGCTCGCTCTCCTCGTTCTGGCAGCGATCGTGCTTGTGCCGTTGGCCGTCGGCCAATTGGCGAGCCTAGCAGAGCAAGCGCCGCGCTTGTTGGATGAGGCCTACAGTTGGGCGCGGCGGGTCGTGGAGAATCTCGACCGGGCTGGGCTGCTCGATACATCGCCGGACGAGGCGATCGCGCAGCTGCAGCAGACAGGAGCGCAACGGGCAGAAGGTCTGCTAGAGGGCATCGTCGCGCGAGCGTTCGATACGCTCTCCGGAACGGTCGGAGGCGTGTTCTCCACGCTCAGCGTCATCCTCATCGCGGCGTACCTTCTGGCCGATGGCGAGCGATTCAAGCTCGGGTCCATCCGCTTGCTCCCGGTGCAGTATCGGGATGACGCGCTGGTTCTCTTCTCGGACGTCATCGAGGCGCTTTCCCGCTACCTCGCCGGACTCCTGGTCTCACTCACCTTTCAGGGGATCGCGTCGACGATTGCTCTGACCCTGCTCGGCGTCCCCTATGCCATCTTGCTTGGCATCTGGACAACCATCGGCGCCATCGTTCCCTTCATCGGGTCGTATATCGGCGCGGTGCCGGCGACCATCGTCGCGTTCACCGTGTCGCCGACAACCGGTATCCTCACCGCACTCACGTACGTGCTGATCAACTTCATCGATGGCAATCTGATTGCGCCCCGCGTCCAGGGGAACGCCATCCGCGTCTCGCCGCTATTTGTTTTCCTGGCGGTCATCGCCGGAGGGCAAATTGCCGGGATCTGGGGCGCCCTGATGGCGGTGCCGATTCTGGCGGTTATACGCGTCGTCTTCGACTTCCTCATGGAGCGGGTCGTGGTGGTGCCGCAGTCGCTGGACCCGTTGCCCGTCGCTCTCGTGGAACCTCCGAGCGACGCCACGACGAAACCGATCAAGACGCTGAACACGGGCGGGGCTGCTACCGGGAGAGCGGCGGTTCCGCGAAGTTGAATCAGACCACGTAGCTGGAGGTGAGAGACCCGCGACCTTCTGCTCGCGGGTCTGGGCGCCTATCTCACTCTTGACCAGACCGGTGATTGCCTAATCGCTGCCCGATCAGCTACCGCCGTTGACCAATCCCGTAATGTTGCCGGCTGGATCGGCGAAGAGCGCGATTGCGAAGTCCCCCATGTCGGTGATCGGCATGACCACGCTACCGCCCATGCGCTCGGCCTTGTCGAGATAGGCCTGCAAGTCGTTGACCGTGGCGTAGACGGTGACTCGACCCCCAGCGGCGCCATCCTGATTCCCGGCGATCCCACCGTTGATACCACCTTCGCCGCCGGTCTCGACCATGCCGTATTGCCACTCGTTGTTGGTGTCGATCTTCCAGTCGAAAAGTTCCCGGTAAAACGTCTGCAGCGCGGTTCCATCCGTGCCGGTGATCTCAAAATGCACGACTGGGTTTGGCACGACAGCACTCCTCTCCGGATAACCGGCTCGACACAAGCGGTTCAGTTGCGGGGAGAGAACATATGTTCGCTGATAAGCCTATCATGCAGTGCCGAGATGTCAATACCTCGCCGCTGTCAAAATCAGACGGTCCGCCGGTCAGTCGGTGTAGATGCCAATGACGGTACCCGCGGGGTCAGCGACATGGACGAAGGTGAGCCCGCCCGATTCGGTCGGCGGCGTCACCAGTTTGCGTCCAGTTGCTCCGCTTCGTCCTCGCCACACGGTGCCCCAGTTCCAGCGCGGCACCGGCATGCCCAGCGGGGGCCGCACGCCCGGTTGTGAGTTTTCCAATGCGATGCGTGAGCTTCACTCGATGTAGGAGACGAATGCGGAGCGGAACTCGGGGTCGGTTGGGAGGCCGGTATCGTCCGCGACCTGGCAGGTCAGTTACGCCCAGCGCGACTGCTGCGCCCCGGTGATTCCTTTGCGCAACTGTGCGGCGACCGCGACTGGATAGCCGCCGTACCGCTCGCTGGAGCTCTTCAGGCCGCCGAACGTCTCGCCGATCCAGGCGGCCACGCACTCTGGCTGGTCCGCGGACTCGCCGGCGAAGAGCGGTGCCAGAAACGGGCCCACAGGTACAAATCGCCCAGAGAAGATGCGCCTCTTGCGGGTCAAGGCATCGTGGCTGCCAGCCCACGTAAACAGCGTTGACTGGCGGTCGGAATCAGGCGGGGTAACCGCGTCTTGAGCGGCCTGCAAGCCAGCAGGACCGCCATCGATTCGGGCATTCGGCACCGGTTCAGGCACGTCGCAAGCTCTGCCCGCGTGCGCGTTGAACACGAGGGTTCCACTCAGGGTAGGTCAAGGCGCCGCTACGGCATCAACCGTCAGGGGAGGGCCGAGCCAGGTCGCATGATGAGACCGGAGCGGGCAAGACCCGCACCGCAATGCCAGACAACGAACGGTACGTGCGCTCTTCCAGCCGCCCCTGCCATCGTTGAAACAGTAGGTCGAACGGCCACCACAGCGCCACCCAGGCGGCGACACTGAGACCATCGAGCAAGACATCGATCACATCCCCGCTCAGTCCGAACAGCGAGCCGTCCCGCGCGTACTGCAGGGAGAGGAAATTGGCCACCGCAAAGAAGAGGATCGCGCCCCCCGCCACGGTCCGCGCCTGCCGTACCGCGACCTCGCGCTGCTGTTCCCAGACGGCCAACCAGGCGCGCGAGTAGCGAGCGATCGCCTCCCGCGTCCGTGCTTCAACGTCGGGTTGGGCTGCGATCTCGTCCGCGGGCAAGACGACCGTCAGTTCGACCTGCTCCGCGTCCGGGCGACGTTCCATCTCCTGGACGATATAGTCGATCCCGGGGCCGAAACTGGAGGGCGCAAATGCGGGATCGAACGGCGTCAGGTCCGGAGCCGCGAAGAGATCGTCGATGCGCTTGAGGCGCAGTTCAATCGTCAATGGGTCGCGGCCGTCGTGCC
>DASUQU010000395.1:0-2518 GCA_036280495.1 Thermomicrobiales bacterium
AACCGGGGCATTATCGAGCCGAAGACGTTCCGCTGAGCATGGCAGGAGCCTGGCAGCTCACGGCGCGCATCTCGCCCCGGGGCCAGCCAACAAGCATCGTCCGGTTTGCAGTGGACGTGTCATAACGACTCGTCGATTCAAGAGGGAGCAGTGTCACCATGGATGAGCTACGCACGCAGCTGGAGCGCTTCATCGGCGAGTGGACCATGCGCGTCACGTTTCCGGGAGCACCGCCTTTCGAGGGCGGGCGGGTGGTCTTCGAGTGGATGTCGGGAGAGCGGTTCCTTATCCAGCGCTGGGAGGTGCCAGTGCCCGAGGCGCCGGACGGCCTGGCGATCATCGGCTTCGACGCGGGCCGCGGGACCTTGCTGCAGCACTACTTCGACTCGCGCGGCATTGCCCGCGTCTACACTATGAGCCTCGAGGACGGGATCTGGACGCTGCGGCGTGATACGCCGGACTTCTCGCCCCTGGAGTTTGCCCAGCGCTTCACTGGGAGATTCAGCGGCGACGACGGGGAGATCGTTGGTCGCTGGGAGATCGCCCACGACGGCGTCACCTGGGAGCACGACTTCGACCTGACCTACCTACGGGTCCGTTGACGCGTTCTGGCCGCTTTCCGCTGCCCGGTCGCCGTCGCCAAACGCGTCGTTTTGAAGCGCCGGCGACCAGATCCGAAATGGCGCCTCGGGAGGGTGAGCAACAGAACGGCGGGCAGTCCCTGAGCTGTCGGCGACTCGACTATGCCAGCGACGGCAGCGCCTCCGCCGTCGCCGGCAAGGCATTGCCCGGCTGCGAGTCGGCATCCGCCTCCACCCGAATCGGTGGGGCGATCCCGGTCACCACCGGAGTCGGGCGCTCATTGACCTCCAACCGGAAGACGTCCGGCCGTGCATAGTGACCAACTGCATCGAAGTCCAATTGCGCCCTCGCGATCTCGTCGAGATCGAGGTCGGCGACGAGGATCATCTCGCCCTCGTAATCAGGACCGGCAAGAACATCTCCCAGCGGACCGATGATGCAGCTGCCGCCCCGCGAGAGGACCGTCTCCGGGTCGTCCCCGAACGCCGTGTCGAAATCGAGCGGGAAGTCCCGCCTGCGCGTGAACTGGTTGCAGGAGAGGACGAAGCAGCGACCTTCGCAGGCGATATGGCGCACAGTGGCCAGCCAGCTGTCGCGGTGGTCGGCCGTCGGCGCGCAATAGAGCTGGATGCCCTTGCCGTACATGGCCGTGCGCAGCAACGGCATGTAGTTCTCCCAGCAGATCACCGCCCCCAGCTTGCCGATCTCCGTCGCGAAGACTGGCAACGTCGAGCCGTCACCGTACCCCCAGACGAGCCGTTCGGCTGCGGTCGGCATCAGCTTGCGGTGCTTGCCGAGGTAGTGGCCGGTAGGGGCGCAGAAGAGGACCGTGCAGTAGAGCGTCCCGCCCTCGCGTTCGATCACGCCCATCACCAGATAGACGCCGTTTTCGCGCGCGATCTCTGCCAACGCGTCGACAGCCGGACCCGGCACATCGACTGCGCTCGCCCAGTACCGCCGGTACGCCTCCCGGCCCTCCGCGGTGCGCGCGCCGACAACCGTGCCGAAAGTTGATCCGCGGGGATAGCCGGAGACGAACGCCTCGGGAAAGACAACCAGCTGCGCCCCCTGCCGTGCGGCATCAGCGGTCAGGCCGGCGGCCTTCTCCAGCGTCCGCTCCCGATCGAAGGCAATGGACGCCGCTTGGACGACAGCGGCGCGCACAGGTAGAGACGTAGGCATGGGGAGTGTCTCCTGGAGTGCGGTTACGGTGGCCTAAACACGTGAGTCCTCGGGCCATCATACAGTGAGACCAGGCGTCCCGCGCTGTCGATGCGAGACGACAATTCCCTGGTTTCAGCGGGGACTTGCGGCGTTCACCGTGGGGAGCGGGCACGGAATCGTGTTGAAACCGGTTCCGGGAACCGGGTTCACCACATAGATCGGCCGGCTCAGCGGTCAGGGCGCGTTCGCGGTAAACCCGGGCTCCGGGACCGTGACGTCCTAGGCGAGCGGATCGGTGTGGGTGGCGAAGAGCTCTTCCCCGTCAGTGACCCCGTCACCATCGGTATCCGGATTGGTCGGATCCGTCCCGTAGAGGGTGCCCTCATCCCCATCGGCCACATGATCGCCATCGGTGTCGGGGTTGGTTGGATCGAGTCCCATCCCCGGCTCCAGCTCGTCCGGCGCATTGTCCGCATCCTGATCGGCCGCACTCGCCACCGCCGCCTCACCCTGTGCCGGGGCGCTTGCCACCTCAGGTGCTGGTGCCGTCTCTGTGCCCGGGTCAGGGAGCGGCGCCGACTCTGCGCCCGCGTCAGTGAGCGCGGTCCCCCGGCCTGGGCTCAGATCGGTGCAGGTGACCAGCCGGTCTCTGCCAGAACCGGACATCTCGCAATTGCCGCTGAGGCGGTTGGTCCCGTTGCTGCCGCTGGCATCGTCGATGACGACCAGCCCGCTATTCGTCTGCGCCAGGACGCCCCCGCTCAGTCCGACG
>DASUQU010000396.1:0-8110 GCA_036280495.1 Thermomicrobiales bacterium
GTACTACGATTCGCTGTTGGGGAAAATCATTGTCTGGGGTCGTGACCGCGACGAAGCGGCGGCGCGCATGGAGCGCGCCTTGACCGAGACGGTGATCACCGGTGTGTCACAGACGGTATCGTTCTTGCGGAGTATCGTGGCGGACGATCAGTTTCGCGCGGCGACGTATGACACCGGGTTCGTCTCGCGCGTCGTGGCGCGACAGCTGGTTGCCACGAACCCGAGCGTCGATGATGGCGATGCGTTCGCCGAGGGCTGATCTCGGGTCCGCGATCTCAGGCACGCGTCTAACTGACAGAACCCGAGGAACCGCGGTGACGCCCGAAGAGGAACAAGTCGAATCAAGACCACGGCGTGAGGCGCGTAGCCGCAAATCCTCGACCGATGTCGCGGCGCGCCGTCATCAGGGGAGAATGCTTGCCCTGCAGGTTCTCTACGAAGTCGATCTGACAAACCATGATCCCGAAGAGGCCATGGCGCGAGCGTTCGCCGAGCATGAGCCTGTCACTCCCGATGTCGTCGAGCACGTGCGGTCGCTCGTGCGTGGGGTTGGCCAGCATCGTGACGAGCTCGACCCGGTCATCGCCGGAGCGGCGCCAGCGCGCGACCTTGCCGAGCAAGCCGCCATCGAACGGAACGTCTTGCGGCTGGCGGCCTATGAATTGCTGAATGTCCCGAGTGTGCCACCGAAAGTCGTCATCAATGAGGGCGTCGAGCTTGCCAAGCGCTTCGGCGGTGAGAACTCCGGACGGTTTATCAACGGCGTGCTGCGCACGATTCTCGAGGAGCACCCCCGTGAGGATGGGAGGGCCACGGCGAACCAAGCGGGCTAGATTCCCGAGGGTCCCGCGCGTGGTCGGGTTGCAGGGGAGGGTGTATCATCGCGGCGGTCAGGTCCAAACGGCCGAAGGCGCGCAGGATCGCGGTTTTTGTTGGTAGCGTCTGTACGGCGTAACCTGTCGCAGGACCTAAGGGAAGGGTCTCCGTTGAACCAACGCGTACGCGCCGTGCGGCGCATGGTGGGGAGGATCGAGGGTGGCAACGACGTTTGAGCGGGTTCGCGTGATCGTCGCCGACAGGCTCGGCGTCGACGAAGACAAAGTGGCGATGGACTCCGAGTTCATCGGCGATCTGAACGCCGATTCGCTCGACCTGGTCGAAGTCATCATGGCTATGGAGCAGGAGTTCGACCTCGAGATCAAGGATGAGGATGCCGAGAACATCCGCACCGTCTCCGATGCGGTGCAATATATCGACGAGCACAGTGGGTAGCGTGCGGTCCGCGGTGAGGCGTGGGTAGCCGCATCTCTCGGCCGAGCGGGGGCGATGTCTTGATCCGTTCCGCACCCCCGATGATCGCGGCCGGCGCCCGCACACCGACTGGAGAGAGCCGTTCATGGCCCGCGCACTGAAACCGCCAAAACTGAAGAAAATCCCGATCAAGCTCCCGGCCAAGCTGCCATCGCGACCGCGGTTGCCGGACCCTAACGAGCCAGACGTGTTCGAGGAGATGACGCTCCTCGAGCATATGGAGGAGTTGCGCGACCGGATCGTCAAGAGCGTCATCGCGATTGGCGTCGCATTCGTCGCCGGTATCTTCCTGGCGGGTCCGCTCCTTAGACGACTCCAAGTCGAAGCTAACGCCATTGGGGGCTTCGACGTCGTCAGTCCGACCGATCCGATCACGCTCTATTTCAAGATCGCTCTCTACATTGCGATCGGCATCGCGCTGCCGGTATTGATGTGGCAGTTGGTCGGATTTCTAGTACCGGGACTGACGAAGAAAGAGAAGCGGCTGCTCTATCTCTCGATGCCCTTTGTGGTCCTGTTGTTCCTGCTCGGCGTGGCCTATGCCTTCTTCTTCGCCGCGCCTCGTGCGTTGACGTTCCTCTCTGGATTCATGAATGACCTTTTCGAGTGGAGTCCAGAGGGCAGCTCCGTCATCACCTTCTTCCTGACGTTGATGTTGGGACTCGGGCTAGCGTTCCAACTACCGGTCGTGATGTTCATCCTGGCTAAGCTCGGCGTGGCGAGCCCGGCGAAGATGCGCTCGTTCCGCAAGTACGCCGTGCTCATCCTCCTAATCCTCTCCGCGGTGATCACGCCGTCGACCGACCCGTTCAACATGGCGATCGTCTTCGTTCCGTTGTACCTCCTCTATGAGGCGGGCATCCTTGTCGCCCGCCTGTTCGCTCGCCAACCCGTGGAGAGTCCGGCTGCCAGTTGAAACCGCTCGCATCGATCTTGCATGAATTCCGGCGCGCCAGGACCTGGCGCGCCGGACGTGCGTTAACCTCCGGGCAAGGAACCTGACGTGGCGCTCGATATCGTCTTGCTCTTCATCCTCTTTCTGCTCAATGGCGTCTTCGCCATGTCCGAGCTGGCAATTGCGTCGGCACGTAAGACCCGGCTGCAGCAGTGGGCGGAAGAAGGCGACGACCGCGCCGCGGTTGCGCTACGGCTGGCCGAGCATCCAAATCGATTTCTGGCGACCGTTCAAATCGGCATCACCCTGATTGGCATCGTGACAGGGTTCTACGGTGGCGCGACGCTGTCCGATCCCGTGGCGCATTATCTGGCCCGCGTTCCGGCACTCGCCCCGTATAGCCAGTCGATCGCGGTGGTCTTTGTCGTCGGCCTCGTGACCTACCTCTCGCTGCTCATCGGGGAGCTCGTGCCGAAGCGCCTGGCGCTGCAAAACCCGGAGCGGATCGCCATGGCGATCGCCCAGCCAATGAACTTCCTCTCCAGAATCGCGGCTCCTATCGTTACGTTTCTCGGGGCTTCGTCCGAGTTCATTCTGCGACTTCTTGGTGTGCGCCACGCCGGTGACCCGCCTATCACCGAAGAGGAGATCGAAATCCTGCTGCAGGAGGGTGCGGCTGCCGGAGTGTTCGACCCGGCCGAACACGAGATGGTCGAAGGAATCTTCGACCTTGGAGATCGCGAAGCTCGCGAGCTGATGACACCACGGTATCGACTTGTCGCCCTCGACGTCGACGATCCCTTGGACGAGAACTTCCGCAAGATGGCCGAGTCGCCGCATCAGGTCTTCCCGGTCTATGAGGGTGATCTTGATCGGCTGCTGGGGATGGTACCGGTCAAGTCATTGTGGGCTGCGTCGCTCAGCGGCAACCCCATCGATCTACGTGCGTTGACGGAGCCAGCCCTGATCGTTCCTGAGTCAATGCCCGCGTTGGAGGTGTTGCAGCGCTTCCGCGACCGAGCGAGCAACGCGGCGATGGTCGTCGACGAATATGGCGGTATTCAGGGGCTGGTCTCTCTACATGATCTCATGGAAGCCATCACCGGGGATCTGGCAGTTTCCCAGGAACGGAGCGGGGAGGTCGTGCGGCGGGATGATGGCTCCTGGTTGCTCGATGGCGCGTTACCGGTGCACGAAGTGCGGGACGTCCTCGAGATCGACGACCCACTCCCGGGTGAAGAGAACGGCGATTATGAGACTCTGGGAGGATTCCTGATGTCGCGTCTGGAGCGAATCCCGAACGTCGGCGACATCACCGATTGGAGCGGACATCGCTTCGAGGTCGTCGACATGGATGGCCGCCGGGTCGATCGAGTGCTGGTGACGACGGGCACGGATAATGCGGCGACCAGTGTTGAGTCATCGGTCTGACAGAATGTGGCGCAGGCGCTCTTCGGGCGCAGGCTGAACCCGGATCGTTCGCTCGTTGCGGTAGGTGACCATCCCGGGTCGGGCGCCTTTGATTTTGCGCACATGGCGCCGCCGCGCGATATCGACCTCGACGCGGCCACTCTCGCGCGCCGCGCTGTACCAGGCGGCAAGGGCGGCAGCCGCCTCGACCGTCTCGGGGGCTTCCGGGTTGTCAGGGAATCGCCAGCGGATGACCACGTGCGAGCCGCCGACGCCGCGTGCGTGCAGCCAGGAGTCGTCCGGACCGGCGATGTCGAAGGTGACGAGCTCGTTCTGGCGGCCACTGCGGCCGACGTAGACGCTGTTCCCGTCGGCGTCGATGAGCGCCCGCGGCCGGCGTGGAGCTGATGGCTTCCTTCTCCGCGATGCCGTGTCCGGTTCCGCTACGTCCGCCCATTCCGCAGCCAGGGCCTCTAGCTCAGAGAATCCCGGCGCCTGCTCGATCAATGTTGCCAGCTGATCGAGATAGGCGATCTCTGCCCGGCTCTCCTCGACCAACCCCGGGAGTTGTGCCTCCGCGCTCTGCGCCTTGCGGTAGCGCTCGAAGTAGCCCTGGGCGTTTTCGTTGGCGGTCAGACCTGGATTGAGCGGAATGGATTCGCCGTCGACGTCGAGCGATGCCTGACCGGGCGCGATCTGCCAGAGATGGGCGTAGATCAACTCACCCGCCGTCTTGAGCCGCTCCGCCTCAGCGGCGCGCGCCGATTCGGTCGCCAGCGCCGCTATCCGGCGTTCTGCCTTCTCCCGCGCCGCGGCCACCGCGTCGAGTAGACGCTGGCGGCGTTGAGCGTGCCGCGCCGGACTGAGGCGATCGGCGCCCGCCTCCGCCAGGGCGAGCGCCTCCGACATGCTCTCGACCAGGGTGACGTCGTACTTTGCGGCGAGGTGGGTCATGAGGATCGGAGAGCACGCGACCACCTCGCCCGGATCGATTTGCGCCCGCTCGTGATAGACCTGAGGGCTCCAGACCGTCGTCCGTAGCGGCTCCAGCAACGCCAATGTATTGCGCGCCAGCGCGGCCGCGCTCTGCTCGTCCAGATCACCGACGCGAGCCTCGATCGATCCTGTCGTTTGGAACACGATCTCGCGGGCCATGACCGGACTGATGCCGTGAAAGGCATTGATCAGGGCCCGCGCAAGCGCGGTATCGGGCGGTACTGTTTCGAGCAGCCGGGCGGCGACGGCCGGCGTGATGCTGCGCGGATCGAGTCGGTCCGGAGGCGGCGGTGGAACATAGGGCAGACGCGGGAGGATCGGCCGCACGCGGCTCATGTCCCGCGTCACCCGCTTCGCGCTCTCCATGACGCGACCGCCGTCATCGACCAGGATCAGGTTCGAGTGCCGTCCCATCAACTCGACGTAAAGAGTGATGTGGCTCAACGCCACTCCCTCCCGGGACTCGTGAAGTTCATCAAGTTCATCAAGTTCATCATCTTCACCAGCGTCGAACTCGGGCACATCCGATTCTCCGGCGTTCCGCCCGGTTTTGAGGGGCGACTGACGCTTGGCTATACTGAGCCGCACCAGCCGTTCCAACGGCGGTTGGTCGATGCCAAGGATGATTCCGCCGCGGGTGTGCTTGCGGAGGAGAAGTCCAAACGGGGTGATCAGGGCCGGGTCGAGCGATGGCATCTCTGGCGCGAGCCGGAGTTGCGGCTGGCGGTCGTTCGCGCTGGCAATCATGTGATGACGTTGACCACCCGCATAGATCTCGGCGCCGATCGTGCGCTGATCGAGCAAGCCGATACGCTGGATACGGCCGTTGCCGATGATCGCGCTCAATTCGTCGGCGATAGCCGCGATGGTGAGGACATCATAGGGATCGGGCACAGAACAACCTTTCGCGAATCGGCCCCCATGGCCCGGAAAGTGGACGTGCGTGACGAAGACCGGGTCTGAGGGTAGCGCCGTCGTCGAACTTGAGCCGGGTGAGCGAACTGCGGACTCGAGATCAGATCGACAGGTCGCGAGCATCAAGCCGGTCGCGGGCGATCATCTCGGCGAAGATGCTGACGACCTTATCGGTGACCTGCGGGCGTTCCGCCGTCCGCGGGTTTTTATCATCTCTGGACCATCCGGGGTCGGCAAGGATGCCGTCATCGAGCAGCTTCGGGAGCGCTTTCCGGAAGCGTTCTTTGCGGTCACGGCCACGACCCGCGAGCGTCGCCCTGGTGAGATCGACGGTGTTCACTACTTTTTTCTGGACGAGGTTGATTTCCGAGCGCGGCTTGCGGAGGGAGAATTTCTCGAGTCGGCCACCGTCTATGGCAACCTCTATGGTGTGTTGAAGGGGCCGGTGCGGGCGGCGTTGGCGCGAGGTCAGGACGTCTTCGTCAAGGTCGATGTCCAGGGCGCTGCCGAGATCGAACGCATCGTGCCTGGCGCGGTCTCCATCTTCCTGTCGCCCGAGTCCGCGTCAACACTGCTGCAGCGGCTCAAGCATCGTAAGACCGACGATCCGGCGGAGCTGATGACCCGATTTGCGACCGCCACGCGCGAGCTTGCTTCAGCCTCCAGCTTCGACTATGTCGTGTTCAACAAGCAGGACCGGATCGAAGACGCCTTAGGTGAGATTGCCGCCATCGTTCGCGCCGAGTCGTGCCGGACCAACCAGGAAGAGATCCACCTCTAACGCGGCGGCTAGTCGGCCGCTTCGACCGGACCCTCTAACGGCTCATCGTCGGGAACCTGCACGATGGTCGATTTATCTTCGACGCGATCGATGAAGAGGATTCCATCGAGATGGTCGATCTCGTGTTGAAGGACGCGTGCACCCCAGCCGCGAGCCTTGATGCGCAGAGGCCGGTTGTCAAGTCCAATCCCCTTGACCGTCACTGTCTCGGCACGCGGCACTTCTCCGGTCCACCCAGGAATACTCAAGCACCCCTCATAACCGAGGATCCGCCCGCTCGCCTTGACGATCTCGGGGTTGACCAGCGGAATAGAGAGCTCCGGGCCGCCTTCGTCGTGGAAGTTCTCCGGCACGTGGACCCAGATCAACCGGCGCATTACACCGACTTGTGGCGCCGCCAGTCCCACTCCGGGCGCGGCCAGCATCGTCTCGTACATATCCTCGGCGAGACGACGCAGGGTCTCGTCTGCGCTGCGAATCCGCAGCGCCTTCTGCCGCAGTCGCGGGTCCCCTTCGAGCAGTATTTCGAGAAGCGCCATGAGTTGACCGAACTCCGCTTGCGAGCCATGGCGACATCCGCCAGCTAAGAGAGAGTATCGGCCAGTGCGGGTCGTCGTCTCAACTACCGACCGAGAAAGGCCGGAGAGGGCTGATCGCCGCCGTGACGCACCCGTGGCTAGCTATCAGTGATGCCGCCGGCGCCCTGCCGCTCGAACGTCCCGGCAGTCTCGCCGTCGAGCAGGATGTCCAGCTCACCTGAGTCACCGACGACCGTGAAGTCGATCGTCGTCTGCCCCTCCGCCGCGATTGTCGTCGGGGCCACGAGTTCCTGGATCTCCAGGGTGTGCTCCGAGCCGTTGCCTTCGACCACGAGTCGGAAAGCCGTTCCAACCTCAGCAGCGAACCGATCCGGGTCCAGGCCCTCATCGGTGATGGTCGCTGTTGCCTGGAACGTATCTTCCGGGATCTCTCCGGCGGTGGGGGACAGTGGCACAGGTGGAGTGATCTCCTCGGCGGGATCAGTTGGAGCTACAGTCTGACCGCAGGCCACCAAGCTGAGGGCAATGAGCGCGACTGCTGCTCCACGACTGAATGTCCACTCTTTACGGCGTCGCGCCATAATGACCAAGCCCTCCGTCATCGCCTGCCCGTGCACCCGCCCGCGCCGGCTCCGGCGTCTACTGCACAACTGACGCTATTCATCACGCGGATTTCGTGCCACCCGGTTAGAGGAGGCTCTGCGGGTCGATATCGACGGTCCAGCCCGGATCGACCGGAATTCCGTCCAGTAGTGACTCGAGATCTGGCGAGCGGAGAACGATCTGCCACTGGTAGTCGCCGCGTACACGTGAGGCGAAGGCGGGGGCGGGACCCAGCAGGTCCATGGACACACCACGCTCCCGGGCGTGACGGGCGAGCTTGCGCGCCATCTGGTCGGCAGCCCTGGCGCACGCGGCGTCGTTGCGGTTGCGATAGAGATAGCGGGCCAGCCGCACGAATGGCGGGTAGCGATGCTGGCGACGGAAATCGATTTCTTCAGTGAAAAAGCCTTCGTAGTCGTGCCGCGAGGCGGCCTGGATCGCGTAGTGCTCCGGTGTATAGCTCTGCACGACCACAAGTGATCCGGGTCCGCGCCGGCCGGCTCGACCAGCAACCTGGGTGAGGAGGCTGAAGGTGCGCTCTCCGGAGCGGAAATCAGGGAGATGAAGTCCGGTGTCCGAGTTGACGACTCCGATGGCGGTCACGCGGGGGAGATCGAACCCCTTGGAGACCATCTGCGTGCCGACCACGATGTCGGTCTC
>DASUQU010000397.1:0-2760 GCA_036280495.1 Thermomicrobiales bacterium
CGGATCGCGCTTGACCGGAGCCGTTTGCCCAATTGGTAGCCGCTCGGGCAACGTTTCGTACCCGATGACGCGCGCTACCTCCTCGACCACGTCGGCGGGGAGCGTGACGTCGCTCCGCCAGGTGGGAACGACGAGACGGAGGGTCGCTGTGTCCCCTTCACCCTCGAGCACCGGCGAAAACCCGAGGCGGCGCAGGACGTCGAGCACTTGTTCGGGTTCATAGCGGACGCCCAGCAGGCGCTCGATCTCGGCGAAAGGAAGCGACAGCAACCACGAGGTCAGGGGCTGGGGATAGACGTCGGCCACGGCTGACACGCTGGCTCCGGGAGAAAGGTCGAGTATGAGACGGGTCGCCCTAGCCGCGGCGTCGCGTGCCAGATTCGGATCGAGACCCCGCTCGAAGCGGGCCGAAGCATCGGTTCGCAGCTTCAGCTCTCGCGCCGTATGGCGGACGGACTTCATGTCGAAGTTCGCCGACTCCAGGACGATGCGTCGCGTCTCATCGGTTACCTCGCTGTCGAGCCCCCCCATGATGCCGGCGAGGCCAACCGCGCGTTGCGTATCGGCGATGACGAGCATCTCCTGGTCGAGTTTCCGTACCTGATGATCGAGCGTCTCCAGCGTCTCGCCCGGCCGCGCGCGGCGCACGACGATGCGTCCATCCGCGAGGTGGTCGGCGTCGAAGGCGTGGAGCGGCTGGCCGTACTCGAGCATGACGTAGTTCGTCGCGTCGACGATCGTATTGATCGGGCGCACCCCCGCTGCCTGGAGCCGCCGTTGTAGCCATGCCGGCGATGGGCCGACCCCGATGCCCTCGATAACGACCGCTACGTAGCGAGCGCAAAGATCTGGTGCCTCAACACTAACGAGATCAGTGGGGCCGGATGGCGCGCTGTCGAGATCGTATGTTGGAGGCGTCGTGACCGGCCGGTCTGTCAGCGCTCCGGCTTCGCGGGCGATGCCGAGGATCGAGAAGTTGTGGACGAGGTTTGGGGTGATCTCGAACTCGATCACCGTGTCGCCCAGCCAGTCCGCCAGCGGCGCCCCTTTCGGCGCCTCGGCTTCGAGGACCATGATCCCCTCGTGCTCGTCCGAGAGCCCCAGCTCTTTCTCGGAGCAGACCATCCCTTCGGAGCGGACGCCACGGATCGCGCTCGGCTTCAAGGTGCGATAGACCTGCCCGTCGGCGTGACCGTCGATCAGTTTCGCTCCAGCCAGTGCCAGCGCGACGGTCTGCCCCTGAGCGATATTTGGTGCACCGGTGACGACCTGCAGTCGATGCTCCCCGGCATCGACCGTCACCAGGACCAGGCGATCCGCGTCCGGGTGCCGTTTCACCGCCTCGACGTGACCGATGTAGATCTTGTCCCAGGAATCGCCGATAACCGAGATCTTCTCGGCTTCCAGACCAGCCATGGTCAGGCGGTAGGCGAGCTCCTCGACCGACAAACCGGTGTCGACGTATTCAGAGAGCCAGCGGAATGGAACTTTCATCGGATCACGTCCTCAGGAACGATATGTAATGGACCTACCGGCCGTCTCTCATCTAGGCGGCACGGGCGAACTGACGGAGGAAGCGAAGATCGTTGCCGGCGAACGCGCGCACGTCGTCGACACCGGAGCGCATCATCGTCAGTCGCTCGATGCCGAGCCCGAAGGCGAAGCCGCTATAGACGTTCGGGTCGTAGCCAACCGCGCGCAGGACATTGGGATGGACCATACCGGCGCCACCCATCTCCAGCCAGCCGGATCCCTTACAGACGCGGCAGCCGGCCCCGCCGCAGATGGCGCAGTCGACCGCGAAGTCGACGCCCGGCTCGACGAACGGAAAGAAGTCACAGCGGAACCGGATGCGCCGCTCCGGGCCGAAGAGCTGCCGGGCCATCTCGGCCAGAGTTCCTTTCAGGTCCGCCATCGTAATCTGCCGGTCGACCGCAAGCCCTTCCAGTTGATGGAACATCCATTCGTGTGATGCGTCCTGCGCTTCGTAGCGATAGACCCGGCCGGGCACGACGACGCGCACCGGCGGCTCCGCCTGCTCCATGACTCGCGCCTGCATAGGTGAGGTGTGCGTGCGGAGCACGATCTCTCCGGGCCGTTCGACGTGGATGGTGTCCCAGACGTCACGCGCCGGGTGGTCGCTCGGAATGTTCAAGAGATCGAAGTTGTAGTGTGCGGTCTCGACTTCAGGTCCGAACACGGTCTGGTACCCGAGCAAGGCGAAGATCTCGCTCAGTTCGTCGATCATCTGCGAAACCGGGTGCGAGGCGCCCAGAACCGGTGGGCGACCGGGCAAGGTCACATCGACGGCGTCGGCGGCGAGATGCTGCTCGAGGTTCTCGGCGGCGAGCGCGGTATGCCGGGCGTTCCAGGCGGCCGTGAGTTCGGTCTTGAGCGCGTTGCCACCCCGACCAGCGATCGGCCGCTGGTCGTCCGAGAGGGAGGCGAGGCCGCGCAGAAAGTGCGTCAACTCCCCCTTGGGTCCGAGAAATGCCCGTTCCCAGGTATCGATCTCGTCGAGCGACGCCGCCGCCTCGAGTTGCGCCGTCGCCCGTGTTCGGATGTCGTCAATCGTCTCTTGCGCCGTCATATCGCGATCTGTCCCAGGCCGCCCGATTTCAGGCATGAAAAAACCCCTCGGCAGGGACGAGGGGCCTCCACGCGGTACCACCCTGCTTCGCCGGCATGCCGGCGCGCTCGAATCCGCCCGTTAACCGTGGGCCCGGGGACGACTACGCGGCGCGCTCGGCACGTTCACCG
>DASUQU010000398.1:0-3516 GCA_036280495.1 Thermomicrobiales bacterium
CCAACGGCAATCAGGTTTACGGCGGCGACCAGGTACGGACGCACTTGAGCATCCGCCAGGGAACCAAAAACGTGATGGAAGTAACGCAATGTGTATCGCAGCATAGGTCAACGCCCCCGCCTCATCCGGGCTCCCTACTCGGATTCAGCCCGTGAGCTCCGAGCTACGTAATAGGGACGGAAGCGGTCGTAGAGGGTGACTAGCAGGGTGAGCAGCAGGACCGCAAACAACGTCGCCGGAGTGTCGATCGAGCCACCGGTGAATGGCAACACCACGAAGAAGACGGCGACGATGAGGGCATTGACGATCGCCATGATCACAAACTCGACAGCGGCACCCCAGCGCACGCCCCTGCGCAACAGCAGTTCGCTGATAACGGTATTGGCCACGATGACCACGCCTACGCCGATGGCCACGCTCGCCACGGACGCTTGCGCGTCGGGCAGGATCCGCGAGAAGATGACCGTCACCAGCGAGACAAGGACAAACTTCTCGAGCAGTTCGGCGTCCCAGAGCCGCCGCGCCATCGCCTGCTGAGCGGCGACGACCGCGTGATCTGGAACATCGGAACCGTGGGCATCGGCATCGAACGAGAAGCTCCAGTCGGCTGGCGGGAGTCGCCGGGTGACGAACCAGTACAGGGCCGCGATCAGCACCGCCACGATGGCGATCAATGCCAGGAAGAACGGGATGTTGTCGCGCACGATCTGTCCCCAACTCGTATCTGTCGGTACGCCGAAGAGACCTAGTTTGATGGTGTCCGTGATGTCGAGCTGCGCGATGTGGATCCAGTATTCCTGCGGGACTTTGATAAAGACCCAGATGGCGAAGGCGGCGCCGACAACCGCGGTGGCACTCAGGCGCTTCGGGTTCCAGCGCAGGCGCACCGCCTCGTAGAAAAGAAAGAAGTACTCGAACGTGTTGGGGAAAAAGAGGAGCAGCGCCCGAACTTGCAGCAGTTCAAAGAGGAGGACGCCTACCAGCCGAAAGTAGAAGAGGAATCGACTCATCATCACGGCGCCGAGATTGGTCCAGTTGCGCAGAGTCGAGAGGTACTCGATTGACAGGTAGTAGATGTCGAGCGCCTTGTCGTAACCCTGGTAGCCCGTCAGGGGGAGCGTAGTGAACCTCTGAAAGATCGTCTGATCGACTCCGTCTATAACGAGCGCAGCGATGCCCGCCGGGATCGGATAGCGGGGAATTGCCAGCGGAACGAGCAGCCGGGCAGCGATGACGATGAACAGGATCAGCATGTCACTGGTGCCGTTCACAGTACTCCGTTCACCCTTTCGCAAGTACTGGCACAACCACGACGTTCAACCTCGAGGTAGAGACGGGGCACAACCATGCTATCCCGTCAGGCCGCCGATCCCTTGCCCGATGAGGCTCATGCCAAGCAGAATCATGACGACCGCCGTGACCGCGGCAACATTGCGCTCCAGCCACTTCCGCCAGACCGTGAGGAGTTGATCGCCCCGCTCGTGACCGAAGACGCGGACGACCAGCGGGACCAGGATGCCGATCGTGCACACGGCCACAAAGATGCCAACCGCCACCGCCAGGTCGCGATTTTCCAGGCCTGCTTGACCGATCACGCCGGCCGCCGCCGCGACGAGCGTGAGGTTCTTGATGCTGAAGTCGGAAAGGAAGAGTCCGAGGCCGAACGAGCGAGCGACGCCCCCCTCGTTGATCAGTCGTGTCCACCGACGACGCTCCAGGTCTTCCTCAGCCCGAGGCCGCCGCCGCAATCCCCAGATTGCGGCAAGAATGAGGATCAGCCCGAATGCGACCTTGGCTACGTAAACGATGGAGCGTGTTGACTCCGGGTCGGCCACGGACCGCGCCTGCACGATTAGCGCGGTGAGCACGAGGAGGATGGTCAGGCCCGAGATCCACCCGAAAGCAAAGGCGATGCCGTTCTTCGGGGTATTGACCGTGCCAAGGATGAGAATGGCGACGACAATGGCAATGGGATTGAGGGCGATCCCCAACCCGAGGGGAAGTGTCTCGCCAATCACCCCACCCATAGCCATCCCACCCTTTGCCCATAGCCGCCCACGGTGGCCGCCTCGCGCTGGAGATAGCACGGGCGACATAAGCAGTGCGATCAATCGCGCATGAGGAAGAACCCCAACGCCCCGGTGATGAGGCCGATGACGAGCGCCCCCAGGATGGCAGAGAGGAGGCCGTCGATCACGATACCGGCGTCAAAGAATCGCAGGGAGAGCCAGCTCGACGCCGCCAGGACGATCCCGCCGATGACGAACCAGAAGAGACCCAATGTCACCGCGGTGATCGGCGCCGTGATCAGGGTCAGGACCGGCCGGATGAGTAGATTGGCGAGCCCCAGCATGACCGCGGCGATGGCCAGGCCCTTCCACTCTTCACCCACTATTGAAATTCCCGGTACGATCCGCACCGTGATCGCGATGGCTATGACGCTGATGACCCATTGGATGAGAAGCTTCACAGTCCGTTCCTCCGGTTCGTTGTCCCTTACGCTGCGTTCACGTCATGACTTGGCCCCGAACCTTCGCGCTCCGTCCGGAGCAGCGCACGCAGGATTGCTCGCGCTTCTGGAGGATCCTGCTCGCTGACGCGGAAGCAGACCCGGATCAGCCAAATGACGATGCCCACAATAAGCGGCGGCGCGATAATGAAGACCAGCTTCGACCCGAGCACGGTCGCCAGGACACCGAGCACCAGTACCGCGAAAAGTGTCAGCGCATTGTCAAGCACCTCCTGCATACCGAACGTCGATGCCTGGCGGGCGAGGATGACGTAGCGGTTCACATAGGTCTGGACCGCGGCGCCGGCTCCCGTCGAGCCGATCGCGGTCAGGATCGAGATCAATCCGGCTGCCTCGATCTCGGGACTGAGCGATATGCCGAACAGACCAAGGAGCCGCAGGGGGCTGAACGGCGCCAGGATGGGCGCCACCAGCTCGATCAACCCGAACAGGATGAAACCGAGGCTGAGGAGCATCAGCGCCATCACGCCCAGGGCGCGCTCACCGCGACGGTCCATGAGCCATGGACCGAGCGCCGTTCCCGCCAGAAAGCCGAGCCCGCCCGGGGCGAGGATATAGACCGTGGCGGTGGGATCGGCCTCCAGGACATCGCGCACGTAGACCGGCATCAGGGTGTTGAGTCCATCGAAGAGGGCCACGACGATCGATCCGACGAGGACCATCGCGCCAACTTTGCGGTTGGCCAGCAACCACTCGGCCGTGTTTCGCAAGGTTGGGACGGTCCTCCGCCAATCAGTGGTTCGCGCGGCTCGCGTCAATGAGGCCATTTCTTCTTCCGTCGGCACCCTCATGGCGCGGATGGCGCCGAAGGCAAGGATGGCGCCAGAGACGTAGGCGAGCGTTTGCAGCGTGCTGAAGTTGATCAAAATTGGGGCCAGAATCGTCGTGCCCAACGCCGAACCGATGCCGCCCGCGACGGAGATGATCGCGGCCACAACCGCAACTTGTGCGGCGCTGGTGACCAGGGCGGTTGCCGCCTTGACCGC
>DASUQU010000399.1:0-2118 GCA_036280495.1 Thermomicrobiales bacterium
CTTGAGCCGGGCTGGCAGGTTGACCCACAGCTGGAAGCCGTGGAACAGCCCGCCCCGCATCACGACCTCCTCGGGCGGCGCCTCGATGTGCAACACGCCTCGACCCGCTGTCATCCACTGCGTATCGCCGTCGGTAATGAAGCCGCCGCCCCCATTGGAGTCCTGATGCTGGAAGACCCCGTCGATCATGTAGGTCACGGTCTCGAAGCCTCGGTGAGGATGCCAAGGGGTGCCCTTGGGCTCGCCCGGGGCGTAGTCCACCTCACCCATCTGATCCATGTGGACGAAGGGGTCGAGGGCACGTAGGTCGACGCCGGCGAAGGCGCGCCGCACCGGGAACCCCTCGCCCTCGAACCCGGACGGGGCGGTGGTCACCGACTGCACCGGCCGCGGCACGGCCGTCGGGTCGGGATCCGGAATCCGCGGCAGGGCCACGGTGTCGGCGCTGATGGCTGGCATGACCGCTCCTTGGGCTGGCCTGGTTCTCATCCTGCCCATACCAAGGATACTTGCACACGCAACATTCCAGATCGGACGTTGGCGAACTGCTCTTCGAAGACTGTGGCGGCTCCGGACCCTCGTCCATCCGCCTTCGTGCCGTTCAGTTCAGTTCTTGCTCCGCTTGGGATCCGCTGGGTGTGCAGATCGATTCCGTGTCGATGTGGGGGTCGGCGAGCACGGCGTCGTAGGCGGTCGAATAACCCTCGCGTCAAGTGTCTCGGCCATCCTGCGGGCGGTAGCCCTCCCGGGTGCTGACGACGAGGCTCAGCTCGGCCATGTCCGGCAGGCTCCGGATCGCCTGGGCGTAGACATCACCGATCACGCCGGCACCGATGACCGCGAACCGGACCTTGGAAGCTCAGCTCATGGGAATACCATCCTCGGGCCACGGCGGTCGTGGCTGATGGGTCGGCTGGCCGATTGCCGTCGCGGATCTACCTGGTCTCGCCGATCTCCCGCTGCCCAGGGGAGGTCACCCGACCCTGACGGCAAGCATTGAGACGGAGCCGCCGTCGATACCCTCCACCGGGAAGCTGATCTCGTCGTCGCCGCGGCAACCGGCGATGACGTACAGGAGCGGGAGGTAGTGGTCGGGCGTGGGCACGGCGAGGTGCGCATCAGGCCCCAGGCTCTCGTAGTCGATGAGTGGCGCGTGATCGTGGGCGACGAGCAGCCGACGCGCCTGCGTCTCGAACCGTACGGCCCAGTCGAACGGCTCCACTGAATGTGCGCCCCATGCGTACGCATGGAGGTTGTGCACGAGGTTACCGCTCCCGATCACCAGCACGCCCTCGTCGCGAAGCGGTGCGAGTCGGCCGCCGAGCTGGTAGTGGAACGCCGCCGGCTGCGTCTCGTCGATGCTTAGCTGTATGACCGGAACGTCGGCCTCGGGGAACACATGCGTGAGCACGGACCAGGTTCCGTGATCGAGGCCCCAGGAGCGGTCGTCAAGGGTCGTCACCGTGGGTCGCAGCAGCTCCGCAACCCGCGCGGCGAGGACAGGGTCGCCCGGGGCCGGATACTGGACCTGGTAGAGCTCGCGAGGAAATCCACCGAAATCGTGGATCGTGCGGGGTCGCTCCATCGAGGTGACCCGCGTGTCCGAGACATACCAGTGCGCGGACACGCACAGGATCGCGCGAGGCTTGGGGATCGAGGCGCCGATCGACCGCCAGGCCTTGGTGCAGGCGTTGTCCAGGATCGCGTTCATCGGGTTGCCATGTCCGAAGTAGATCACCGGTAGGCGCGACGCCTGAGCGGTCATCAGTTCACCTCGCCGTCGACGGTTCGCTCCTCGCGATCTGGGAGGATCACAACCTCCCTCGAGCCACGCTCTTGCTGGTCACAGAGGATAGTCCTTGGCGGTGTGCGCTGAAGCGCGATTCACGTGGGCCGAGCATGGCCGCCGCAGTCGGATCATCCCTGCCAGCTCCTGGCCACCGGACAGCGGGTCGATATCCGCAGACGAACCGACCGGGAGCGGCTCGCGCGGTTGCGCGGAAGTCCCCGATCGAGGGAGCTGGCCCATTACATGGTCCACCACGACCTGCCGAACTCGCCGATCACCACCTCCGACGGCCGTCTCGTCGGGCTGCTCCGGAGGGAGGACGCGGCCCG
>DASUQU010000400.1:0-13756 GCA_036280495.1 Thermomicrobiales bacterium
GATGTCATCCTGTTGCAAGGGGCGCCACTCGACAGCTGCCAGCAGCGACCGGTATTCGGCGGGGGTGACTCGATCGCCGGGCAGAATCGTCGGCGGGTTGGTCTCACCTGACACTTCGCTCTCAAGTCCTCCTCAGCCCTACCTCAGGACCTCTACTCGAGCGCGTCATTCCAACCGAAGAGAGATGGAGCAAGCGCCGACACCTGCCACGCCTGGGACCGGCGACATCGCCGGGGGAACAGCGCGTCGCCGGTTTTCGACTGCGGTGACCAAGGGATTTCACGAACATTTCGCATCTGTTGGTTTGGGTCTGGCTAGACTGCGGCGTGGCCAGATCATGGCCCCCTCGCGGGAAACCAGGAGGGATCATGACTACGCTGTCGTGAGCGCCGCACCCCGATCTCCCAGCTACCGTGGTCACGCTCACTGAACTCGGTGCCGATCCCACGTCTGTGCGAATCGCCCCGTGCGACATGCTCCGAGCGGCCATCGCCGAGCGCGGAGGCTATTGCGACTGGACGGTCGATCATACCGGGTAGGTCGTCACGCTTCACCTTCCGGAGGAGCAGGTCTTCTCCGGCAGCACACTCGAGGACGGGCTGCTCTCCTGCCTGGCGTGGCTCGTTGCCTCACCGCGGAGACGGGTGCTATCTCGGGGTTGTACCTCACCCAGAATCACGTTCTCCATGAGTCGAGCCATGCCGCCCCGGAAAGGACCCGTCGGTTCCTGAGCCTCGGCGGCAACCTGGTTCAAAAGGCACGCGGGTCACTTCGGCACATACATCACGCTCAGGACTGTTGGAATTTGACCTCCTGCTTGGGGCTGATGTGCGTGTCGCATCAGCCTTCGTTGAAAGGACGGCGCTGGGCGAAGTGCCCCCAGTGCACGTTGACCACAAAGAGGCGATCCGCGCCGCGACCTGGCGCGTCAGCAATCAGATCGGCAGTAATCCGAAGGAGTCGACCAGGGCTAGGGACTACAGTGGCAGCCGGTCCCGATCATCAAATGGCAAAACATCCGATTCGATATGGATGATGTCCTGGGGCGTTCTCTCCACTGCCCGAGGCATCACCGCCAGTGCTTCCTCGCCGTTACGCATCATGGGAAGGCCCACGGTGATCAGCACATCCTGGTCACGTAGGAGCTCGCGCGCCGTGCGCAGAGCCAGGACCGGAACGAAGGTCTTGACGCGACTGCTCCACAGCTCCCGCACCGCCTGATCCGCCACGCGATCGAGAACGCCGGTCGGTACCCGAGCGCCAACCCGATCGTCGTCGGCGAGCTGGCGCCGGACCTGGGCGATGATTGGCTCCGGGGACGAAGGCGTCTGCGCGAATGGCGTCACAAGCTCCACGTTCGGGCTCCTTTGCGATCATATCCAGGCGGGTGTACGTTCAACAGGCGCTGGCCCGCACAGTCTATGCGATGCGACGCACCGCCGGGGAGCCTGGGGCGCCGATTTAACAATGATTTGACAGGCTGGCACGGCTGCGAATAAGACAAGCAGATGTTGTCTCGCGTCCAGACCGATGACGCGGTCACTCTGCCGATGCGCTCAGTAGGTGGAGACTGCCAGCTCCTCGAGGTGTCCTGTCGCCGCAAAGACGACCCGCTCGCAGATATTGGTAACTCGGTCGGCAATGCGTTCCAGGTTATGGGCGGCCCAGAGCAGGTGTGTGGCCTGATCGATCGTCTTCGGATCGGCCAGCATGAAGGTGAGCAGCTCACGGTAGATCTGCTCGTAGAGCGCGTCGACCTCGTCATCGCGGGCGACGATAGCGCGAGCCGCGGCCTGGTCATCATCGATAAAGGCGGTGATGGCGTCGTGCAGCATGGTGCGCGCGATCTCGCTCATGCGGGGGATATCGACGAGGGGTTTGAGTGGCGCCTGTTCGGCGGTTTGGAGCGCGATCTTCGCGATTCCGGCGGCGTGGTCGGCCATGCGCTCGAGATCGGTGACGATATGGATCACCGCGGCGATCATGCGCAAATCTCTCGCCATCGGTGCTTGAGTGGCAATCACCAGGAGCGCTTGCTCCTCGGTCCGCCAGCGGTGCTCGTTGATCGCGCGATCCGAGGCGATGACCTGCTCGGCCAGCCGGACGTCTCGCCGGGCGAGGGCCGTCACCGCGTTGTCGATCGCTTTGTTGGTCATGCTTGCCATGGCCACGACGCTGCCACGCAGGTCGGCAAGTTCCTGGGCGTAATGCTCGCGTGTCATCGACGGATTTCCTCTCAGCTCTTGCCTACCCGAAGCGACCGGTGATGTAGTCCTCGGTGCGCTGATCTCCTGGATTCGTGAACATGTCGCGGGTACGACCCGCCTCGACGAGCACCCCATGGCGATGCTCGTCGAGCGAAAAGAAGATCGTCTGGTCAGAGACGCGGGCCGCCTGCTGCATGTTGTGCGTGACCACGATGATCGTGTACTGACGTTCGAGCTCCCGCATCAGATCCTCGATCTTGAGGGTAGAGATCGGGTCGAGCGCACTCGCGGGCTCGTCCATCAAAATCACGTCCGGGTTGATGGCGAGTGTCCGCGCGATGCAGAGACGCTGCTGCTGGCCTCCGGACAGCGCCAGCCCGCTCTCTTGGAGCTTGTCCTTGACCTCGTCCCAGAGGGCAGCCTGCCGCAGGGAGCGCTCGACGAGCTCGTCCATGTTCCCCTTGAAGCCGTTGATCCTGGCGCCCCAGGCGATGTTGTCGTAGATCGACTTGGGGAATGGATTCGGCTTCTGGAAGACCATGCCGATATGGCGCCGCACCTCGACCGGATCGACCCGGGGACTGGAAATATCCTGTCCGTGGTAGAGGATCTGCCCTTCGACCCGGGCACCCGGGATCAGGTCATTCATACGGTTGATGCATCGCAGCACCGTACTCTTACCGCACCCCGATGGACCAATGAGCGCCGTGATCTGATTCTTTGGTACGTCGAAGGTCACACCGGTAACGGCGAGGAAGTTTCCATAGAAGACCTTCAGGTCGCGGAGCGACACAATTGCGCCCGCGCTGCCCACCTCGCTCTTGATCGCTGATTCGTCCAGCATCACGCCCATCAGATACCTCTAGTTCCTCTATCGTCTTTCGCTAAAGGCCTTGCACCGGCCGACCTGCAATCAACTCGTCCGTTGTCTACCACTTCACATTTCTGGCGAACCGCTGTCGCAGATAGATTGCCGTGGCATTTAGTAGCATCAAGAGGACCAGGAGCACGATGATGGCCGCGGCCGCGAGATCCTGAAAGTCCTGCTGCGGACGCCGCGCCCACTCATAGATCTGCATCGGTAGGGCGGTGTACTTGCTCGTCAATCCCGTTGGATTGAAGGTCACATACGCCGCCGCGCCAACGACCAGCAATGGCGCCGTCTCTCCCATGGCGCGCGAAATCGAGAGAATGATCCCCGTCAGAATCCCGGGCATCGCGGCAGGAATGACATGGTCCCGGGCCACCTGCCAGCGGGTCGCGCCGAGCGCAAACGCGGCCTGTCTGAGCGATGGCGGCACGGCTCGGATGGCTTCCTGGCTGGCAATGATGATGACCGGCAAGATCAGGAGGGCCATCGTCAGGGCGCCTGAAATGATGGTCCGCCCCAGCGTGAAGAGGCTGACGAACACGCCCAAGCCTAGCAAGCCGTAGACGATTGACGGAATGCCGGCGAGGTTGGCGATATTGGTCTTGAGCAAGCGGGTCCAGCGGTTGTTCGGCGCGTACTCTTCGAGATAGACCGCCGCGCCAACGCCAACCGGGAAGGCGAACAGCGCGGTCAACCCGATCACCCATAGCGTCCCGAGAAGAGCGGGTCGAAGACCGGCCTCTTCTGGCTTTCGTGACGGCGTGTTCGTAAGGAGATCGAGGGAGAGCCAGCGAGCGCCTGCTGAGGTGATGTCCCAGATCAGCGCGGCAAGAATCACGATCGCCAGGGCGGTCACCACAAAGAGCAGCCACTGAATCACGCTGGCCTTTCTTTTTCGGCCCGCGATGTTCGATGGCTTCTCCACCGGTGATGCGGCAACGGTGGTTGGCCGGAACGTCGTCTGTGCGCTCACTCGTAGGCCTCCCGGAACTTGGCAACAACCCAGTGGCTCACCAGGTTGAGGGCCAGGGTGATGAAAAAGAGGAGTAACCCAACGGCAAACAGCGATAGGTACGGTGCGGTGCCGACCACCATGTCGCCGGAGAAAGCCTGGACGATGAACCCGGTCATCGTCTGCATCGGTTCGAGCGGGTTCGCGGTCAGTTGGGCCTTCGAGCCGGCGGCCAGGGCGACGATCATCGTCTCACCGACCGCGCGAGACATGGCCAGGATGAAGGACGCAATGATCCCCGACGTGGCCGCCGGCACGACGATCTGCCAGGAGACTTCCAACTTGGTTGCGCCGAGGGCATAGCCCCCTTCACGCAAGGAGCGGGGCACCGCTCGCATGGCGTCCTCGCTTAGCGAGGCGACCAGTGGAATCGTCATGATGCCGACGGCGATCCCCGCTGCCAGCGCGCTGAATGGCCCAATTCCTTGGAAAATGTGTTTCAAAACATCTGGCCGAATAAACGTGACGGCAAAGAATCCGTAAACGATCGTCGGAATCCCCGCCAGGAGCTCGAGCGACGGCTTGAGAATGTCGCGTATACGCGACGCTGCGTACTCGCTGAGGTAGATCGCGCTCATCAAGCCCAAAGGAATCGAGACGCACATCGCGATCAGCGTGATGATCAGTGTGCCCGCCACGAGGGGCAGCACACCGTACTGGGGTGTCTCGAATAGTGCGGTCCACGTGGTCCCGAAGAGAAAGTCGGTCACCGGGACCTGAGCAAAGAAGACGAGCGCCTGCTGAATCAGGACCACGATGATGCCGACGGTCGTCAAAAGTGAGAGTGCGCCACAGACCCAGAGGACGGCGCCGACGATGCGCTCTGAAGTGCGGCGGGAGGCGGCTCCAGATAAATCGAAGGCAACCGGAGCGGAACCGCCCAATGCCGTCAGGGGCGCAACACCCTGCTCGATCGATGGGACCAGAGTTCCGGCAATGAGCTCGCCCGGGTCCCCGACGAACCTTGCGTGAGGGTCTGCCCCGGCGGCGTCGCGCAACCTCATGTCGAGTCGGTCCTGGTCTGCTGATCCAGACACTGATCGCTTCCTGGGATAGAGGGTCTCCCGGGGACACGTGTCCCCGGGAGGCACCACGCATTTCTAGTGCCGAGGCGTGATGGTACCTAGGCGGCCGGCGTCGCTGCCGCCGCGCTATCGGGCGTGCCGCTGCCGGAAATTGCGGCCTCGAAGCTGGCCACATCCTCCGCGTAGGTCTCGTCCGGCGACGCAACGTAGCCAACTTCCGCCGCGAGGGCCGGCGCCTCGCTGAGGTAGAACCGAACGAACTCTTGCACTTCCGGCCGTTGCAGCGACTCCGCTGTGACGTACACATAAAGCGGGCGGGAAAGCGGCGCGTACGTCCCATCCTGCACCGTCTCCGCGCTTGGTGTCACACAGTTGCCATCGCCGTTATCGACCGCCAACGCATTCAAGGAATCCTGGTTTGCCTCGTAGTAGGCGAGCCCGAAGTACCCAAGCGCGTTCACATCGCCCGCCACGCCTTCGACCAGAACATTGTCGTCCTCACTCGGCGTGAAGTCCTCGCGAATCTCGTCTTCGCCGAGGATGGTCTCGACGAAGAAGTCAAACGTGCCGGAGTCCGTACCTGGTCCATAGAGATTGATCGTGTCGGCGGGGTAGTCGGGGTTGAGGTCCGCCCAGGTATTGGCCGGACTTTCCTTCTGCCAGAGCTGCTTCAGCTGATCGGTGGTGATGCACGTGAGCCACGTATTTTCGGGATTTGTGACGATGGTCAGGCCGTCGTACGCGACTTCGAATTCGTACCAATCGACCCCGTTCTCGGCACAGCTGGCGATCTCGTCCTCTTCAATCGCGCGTGAGGCGTTCTGGACGTCGGTTTCCCCGGCGCAGAAGCGCTCGAACCCACCGCCTGTTCCCGAGATATCGACGCTTATCTGGACGTTGGGCGCCTGCGCGTTGAACTCCTCGGCAACTGCCTGCGTCAGCGGGCCCACGGTCGACGACCCGTCGGAAACGATCTCTCCTGAAAGCGTGCTCAGGTCCGTGTCCTGGGCGAGCACTGGCATCGTACTGGCGCTGAGGGCGCACGCCAGCGCAAACGCCGGTAACCCCTGACGCAACCATGACAGTTTCCGAACTTCCGCCATACCGTTGTTCCTCCCCATCTGTAGCGTGCGGCTGGCACGTGCCAGCCCATGACTGTTGAGCTGGACCATAAGGGTCCTGGAACTCCTCACTCTCTCGGCAGGCCGCTGGCAGCGCTCGCCGGCGCGACCCCGCGAGACGACTCCTCAGGGATCACGAACCGATAGCCCGCTCCGTACACGGTTTGGATAGCCTGCGCGTTCAAACCGGCGGCGGATAACTTGCCCCGCAGCCAGGAGATATGAACATCGACTGTGCGATCATCGACGATGACGTCCTCGCCCCAGACCGCATCAAGGAGATCCTGACGGCCGAAGACCCGCCCGGGTTCAAAGGCAAGTGCGACCAGGAGTCCATATTCCTTGGGTCGCAGTGGAATCTCTTGCTCGCCGACGAGTACGCGGCGGCGCTCGAGCTCGATCCGTAGCGGACCACGGAAGAGCACCGACGGCGGCTGGGCCGCAGGCACCGCCCGCCGCCTCACGCCAGCGCGTACCCGGGCCAGCAGCTCCCGCAGGGCGAATGGCTTGACTACGTAGTCGTCGGCGCCCAGCTCCAGACCGTCGATTCGGTCCTGCTCCTCAACGCGCGCCGAGAGGATCAGAATCGGGATGTCGGTCTCAGCGCGCAGGTGACGTAGCACCTGGAGTCCGCTCAACTTCGGCAGCATGAGGTCGAGCACGACCAGGTCCAGCCGCGCAAGCTCCTGCCGCGCCAGCGCCAACCCCGCCTCCCCGTCGGCCGCGGTGAGCACCCGGTATCCCTCACGCAACAAGTTGTACGACAGGGTAGTGAGCAGAGTCGGGTCGTCCTCAACGACCAGAATAGTTGCCTGCTCAGGGAGAGCACCGCCTGAGGTGAACGGCTCCAGTGGCCCGCTGCCTGCTGTCGCCCTCAAAGATGATGCGTCACTTACCACGATCACAGCATACCGGTCGCGGTCTCGATCCGTGTCAGAGAATTGTTAACGTCGTTGGCAGCCTACAGAACGGGCGCCGTGGCGGGGCCAAGCACTCCTCGCGTAGGCGACTTGGGATCGATTCACTCGCAGCTATACTGCCGCCAATGCAGATCACCCCGGCCCGTGCTGCTTCTGCCTCATCGCCGGCCGCTCGCGATGCCGGCGTGACGCCAACTCGCGGCCATTTCCTGGCAACACTCCTCCCCCAGACCGTGCGCGGCCGTCTGGCTCTGACCCAGGTCGGACTCGTCGTTGCTGTGCTCTTCGTGCTCGGGGGCTACCTCGCCATATCAGGTCGTCAGTTCTACATCGACCGCCTGGCCGAGCAACTCTCGGATCAGGCCAAAATCGTAGCCGCGGCGGTGGCGCCATCGCTGGAAGCCGGCGAGGGGATCGAGGTCACCGATCCCCTCGTCAAACGGCTGGGCGAACGAATCAACGGACGGGTGACGGTTGTGGCGGCCGACGGCTCGGTCCTCGGCGACTCGGTGGCTGACCCACGAACGATGGATAACCACGGCGGGCGACCCGAAGTGATCGCGGCGCGACAGGTGGGCATCGGGGAAGCAGAGCGTCACAGCGCGACACTCGACGCGGATTTCCTCTATGTCGCCGTGCCGATTCCGCAAGTGCCGGGGGCGTTGGCTCGGGTGGCCTTCCCGCTACAGGATGTGAACGACGCGGTTGCGAGAATTCGTCGCGACGTCGCCTTGGCGACTGTGAGCGCGGCGGCACTTGCCATTGCCGTCGCGATCTTTGTGGCCGGGAGAATCACCGGTCCCCTGGAGGATCTCCGCCGTCAGGCCGGAATCATCGCGACCGGGCGACTCGATGCAGCCGTACGACCGGCCGGCGTGCGGGAGCTTGGCGACCTGGCTCGCGCCTTCAACGCCATGGTCGCGGATCTTCGTAGGCTAGTCACCGAACAGGAACGGTCGCGGACTCGGTTGGAGGCGACGCTGGCAAACCTCAACGATGGTGTCGTCATTACCGATGAAGCGGGCACGGTCGTGAAACTGAATTTCGCCGCCGCGCGCATGCTCGGCGCGACGAGCGAGGAGGCTGTCGGTCAGCCCTTTGTCGTGGCGTCGCGCGACCATGACCTCTCCGGCCTGCTCAATGACGCCCTGGCGACGGACGGTCCGCGGACGGCAACCGTCGCCTACGGCCTCGGCGGTCGAGTTCTGGAGGCGTCGGCGCAGCCGTTTTCCGGTGGTAGCGAGCGCCTCGGACTCATGGTGATCCGGGATGTGACCGAGTTACGACGCCTGGAGCGAATGCGCCGGGAATTCGTCACCAATGTCTCGCACGAGCTGCGCACCCCACTCGCCTCGATCCGGGCGGTGGTCGAGACGCTTGAGGCCGGGGCGGTGAACGACGCGACGGTGGCGAGCGATTTTTACAGGAGGATCATCGAGGAAGTCGACCATCTGGTCGCTCTCGTCGACGAGTTGTTGGACCTGGCTCGGCTCGAGTCGGGACGCGCCGTCCTGGCGGCAGAGGCATGCGAACCGCTCGATATGCTGGTACGGGCGGTCGAGCGGCTGCGAACGCAGGTCGAACGGGTTGGTCTGGTGATTCGCGTCGAGGCTGCCCCGGACCTTCCCCACGTGCGCGTCGATCGCGGGCGCATCGAGCAGGTGCTGATCAACCTCATCCACAATGCCGTGAAGTTCACGCCCGAGGGAGGGGAGATTGTTGTCGGCGCAGACGTGATAGACGGGATGCTACGCGTGTCGGTCCGCGACACCGGAGCAGGCATCACCGCGGAGGAGCTGCCGCGCATCTTCGAGCGCTTCTACAAGACCGACGCGGCGCGACGCTCGGCAGGGTCCGGGTTGGGTTTGGCGATTGCCAAGCACATTGTGCAGAGCCACGGCGGGACAATCTGGGCCGAGAGCACCCCCGGCCATGGCGCAACGTTTTTCTTCACGTTGCCGCTGGAGGCTGCAGCAGACCGAACGCCTACTTCGCAACGCTGACCGCTCCCGAGCGACGTGCTGCCGATGCGACGGCTGTCCGATTGAGGCGCGTCGGGTCACGCCTCCTGCGAGGCATAGAAACTCTCGTGCGGTCTGACTCAGCAGTGCAGCCCCAGCCACCGGTTCGCAAGAATTCTCCGGGCGAACAGCGACGAGTTGTCGTGCATTGACAAGCCCTTCAGGCGAAAGTACAAGAGTGCATGCTTTGTCAGGCGGTCATCGATGACTGAGATCAATGCGGAGGCTGTCCCAGGCACTGGGGCTAATCTCTCACGCCCACCACTCCTCCAGATGCGCGGCATCACCAAGAGCTTCTTCGGGGTACCGGTCCTCGATGCGGTCGATCTCGACGTCATGGCCGGCGAGGTCCATGCTGTCGTCGGGGAGAACGGCGCCGGCAAGAGCACATTGATGAAAATCCTGGTCGGCGCCTATCAACCCGACTCCGGGGCGATCCTTCTCGACGGCGAAGAAGTCCGCTTCAACCACCCACGGCAGGCACAGGAGCGGGGCGTCAGCATCATCTACCAGGAGTTCAATCTCCTCCCCGAGCGGACGGTCGCTCAAAATATCTTTCTCGGTCGCGAGCCAGCGCGAGGACCGCTCGTCGACAACCGAGCCATGGAAGAGGCCACAGCCAGGTTGCTTGCTGAGCTGGGTGTCGAGGCCGCCATCTCCCCCGGCTCCCCGGTGCGCGATCTCTCCGTCGCTCAGCAGCAAACGGTCGAGATTGCCAAGGCGCTCTCGTTCGAGGCCAGAATCCTGGTCATGGATGAGCCGACCGCCGCGCTTTCACCCCATGAGGTCGATGCTCTCTTCGAGCGAGTGCGGCTTCTCCAGGAGCGCGGTCTCGCCGTGCTCTACATTTCGCACCGGATGAAAGAGATCTTTGAGTTGTCGCGGCGGATCACCGTCCTCAAGGACGGGCGAAAGGTCGACACGGTCGCGAGCGATTTGGTTCGCCCTGGTGAGCTGGTGCGGATGATGGTCGGGCGCGAGCTGGATCACTACTTCCCGCCACGCGCCGCGACCGGTGAGATCGGACCGGTCCGGTTCCAAGTCCGCGGTGGTGCGGTTGGGAAGCTGCACGACATCGGCCTCGAGGTGCGGAGTGGGGAGATCGTCGGCCTCGCTGGGCTCGCCGGGGCGGGACGGACCGAAGTGGCACGCGCCCTCTTCGGCGTCGAGCCGTTCACCGCTGGTACTGTCGAGCTCAACGGAAAGCAGATCCGCGTCCGCTCCCCACGGCAGGCGATCCGAGCTGGAATCGGCTTCTTGACCGAGGATCGCAAGTCGGAGGGGTTGGTTTTACCACAGTCGGTGCGGGACAACGCGCTGCTCGCGCTCCGCTCCCTCGGGCAGGCGCGCAGGGATGAACGTCCGGTCAAGGAGCCGCCTTCGGTGCTCGATCTTGCCCGCCGCGTCGAGCTGCGCGCGGCCAGCCTGGAGCAGGAGGTCCGCTACCTGAGCGGAGGCAATCAGCAAAAGGTCGTCCTCGCCAAGTGGTTGGCGACTCGGGCACAGATCCTGATCTTCGACGAACCGACGCGTGGCATCGACGTCGGCGCCAAGGCGGGCATCCACGAGCTGATGCGCGAGCTGGCGCGGGCCGGCGCTGCCATCCTGATGATCTCGTCGGAGCTGCCGGAGGTGATTGGCATGAGTGACCGCATCCTGGTCATGCGCGACGGGACGATCGCTGGCGAACTGCCGGCTGGGGCTAGCGAAGCTCAGATCATGCTCCTCGCCACCGGCGAGCGCGAGACGGTGGCGGCCGCGTGATCGCCGTGCCCGTCGCCCCAAACCGCGCCACCCGCGCCTGGCGTGGGCTCAACACCGATACCGCCGTGATCTACGGCGTGCTGGCGCTGGTGGCCCTGATCTCCTGGGGCTTGATCCTGGCCAATGGCGGTCAGATCAATCTCGCCAACACCCTCGTCCGCTCGGTCGCCCTGGGGATGGTTGCGGTCGGGCAGACTCTCGTCATCCTCGGTGGCTCGCTCGACCTCTCGGTAGCCTATCAGATCAGCGTGACGGCGGTGATGGCCTCGTACGTGATGCAGGGCGATCCCAATCGGATGCTCCTCGGGATCGGCGTCGTCATCGCTATCGGCATCGCCATCGGTCTCGCCAATGGGTTGATCATCACCGGACTGGGAGTCAACCCTTTCATCACCACCCTCGGCATGGCGCTGATCTTGCGCGGCGTCCTCAACTCCAGCTTCGACAACTTTGCCGGGGCGGTGCCGGCGGAGTTCCAGGTCCTGGGCTACGGTGGAATCGGTCCGCTCCCTTATTCGGTTCTCCTTTTCCTCGCCGTCGTCGTCTTTGCCTGGTTCCTTCTGCGCCATACCCGGTTCGGGCATCACCTCTACGCCGTCGGCGGCAGCGAAGAGACTGCTCGCCTCTCCGGCGTCCGCTCCGCGCGCGTGCTGATCGGCGCCCATGTCTTCTGCAGCTTGACCTGCGTCCTGACTGGATTGTTCATCGTCAGCAGGCTGGGCGCTGGCGCCCCCTGGGTCGGCCCCGACGGCAACTACGACCTGGAGTCGATCGCGGCCGTCGTGCTTGGAGGCACCGCCCTCAGTGGCGGCAAGGGCGGCGTGCTGGGGACGGTCGCCGGCGTGCTCATCCTGGCCCTGCTCGACAATCTCTTCAACCAGCTCGAGGTCAACACCTACCTCAAGGACGTCCTGCGCGGGGTGATCATCGTCGCGGCGGTCGCCGCCTACTCCCTGCGCAGTCATCGGTCTCGCGCATGATCTCGACCTCGACCACGACGGGCTTTGAGCAAGAGCTGACGAGCTCGTGGCAAGAGCGGCTGTTGCGTGGAGTGCGCGGCACGGCGCCGATATTCGTCGTCCTCATTGGTCTGCTCGTCTGGATCGCCATCCTCAATCCGAACTTCACCGAGCCACAGGTCTTCCTCGCATTTCTCAAGCGCGCGGCGCCCCTGATGATTCTCGCCGCGGGGCAGCTGTTCGTCATCGTCTCCGGTGAGTTTGACCTGTCGGTCGGCTCGCTGATCACCGCCGTGGTCGTCGCGGCGGCGGGGCTGACCGAAGGTGATCCCAACCGCACCTGGTGGGTGGTCACCGCGCTCTTTGGACTCGGTATCCTCGTCGGGCTCATCAACGGCATCGTCACGACGCGTCTGTACGTGCCCTCGTTCATTACGACGCTCGGCATGCTCCTCATCTTACAGGGAGCGGTCCTCTACTGGTCAGGCGGCGCGCCGCGGGGATCATTGCCCGACAACTTCCGCGTCTTTGGCCGCCGCGGCATCGAAGACATCCCCGTGATCGAGCAACTCCCCTATTCCGTGATCATCCTGGTCGTCGTCGGCGTTGTGGCGGTGCTTCTGCTGCACCGCACCACCTTTGGCAAGCAGCTCTTTGCCGCTGGCGGCAATCCGCGCGCGGCGGCCCTCTCCGGGGTCGACGTGCCGCTGGTCCGCACACTCGCCTTCGTCCTGTCAGGGATTTCGGCGGTCATTGCCGGCATCCTGGTAGGGGGTTTTGCCGGCATCTCGCAAGACGCGGGGGCCGGTTACGAGTTTCAAGCGATTTCGGCCGTTGTGCTCGGCGGCGCCGCCCTAGGCGGGGGCCGGGGATCGATGGTCGCCGTCATGGCCGGGGCGTTAGCGCTCGAAGCGCTGTTCACGCTGCTCAACTTGCTGGGGTTGCCGAAACCGTTGCGGGACGCTGTGCAGGGGCTGATCATCATCGGCGCCGTCGCCTATGCGGCATACCGCTTGCGTCGGGCGCGATAGAAACATCGAGACTTCGTCACTACGAAAGGAGGAGCCTGACGCATCCGCGGTAGTTCGGTCGGACGTTGTTGAGGCGACGCGCCACCAGGACACGAAGTGGTGCCGTGGCCGCGCAACCAGAGGAGAGAGGCGATGCGTTTCCCCGCGGGCCAACGATTCCGGGCACTGGCGACGACCACTGCCCTTCTCGTCGCCGTCGTCACCGGCGGTGGGCTGACCGCCGCCCAGGACAGCACACCGGCCACTGGTCCCCAGTCGGAATTCTTCGTGCAGGAGGACTTCGAGGAACAGTTGCGGCTGCGCGACGTCGAACCGGAGGGCCCGGCCGATCAACCCTGGGTGCAGGCACTTGAGCCCGAGTACGTCGACACCAGCCAGTACGCGACGGATCCGCCCTACAAGGTCTGCTTCTCCAACGCCGGCGTCAACAATCCCTGGCGCGTCGTCGGGTGGACGACGATGCAGGCCGAAGTCGATTTGCAGCCGGACATCGGCGAGTTCGTCCACGTCGACGCCGAGGGGAGCGACGAGAAGCAGATTGCTGACATACAGGATCTGCTCGGCCAGGACTGCAGCATCCTGATCGTCTCGCCGAACACGACGGCCGCTCTGACGCCCGCAGTTGAGCAAGCGTGCGAGCAGCTGCCGGTGATCGTCTTCGACCGCGGCGTCAACACCGACTGTCCGGTCACCTTCATCAAGCCGATCGGTGGCTACGCCTTCGGCGCCGACGCCGCCGAGTTCCTAGTCGAGAATGTCGAACCGGGCGGCAACATCCTGGCGCTGCGCATCCTGCCCGGTGTCGATGTACTCGAGACGCGCTGG
>DASUQU010000401.1:0-3396 GCA_036280495.1 Thermomicrobiales bacterium
AGCAGCCTCACCCCCACGCACTGGTTCATCTGCTCCTTGATGCCGGCGACGGCTCGTTTGACCATCACACGCTCGGGGAGATAGCGGCGTCTCCTCCCCATTACCACGCAGCGGCGGACGCTGAAGCCGGTGGCCAGCAGCTGGATATTCCGACCCTCGGCACGTCCGTCTCGGCCCTCGGCGGGTTGGCCATTCTGGCCGCACTGGTCACCTCCCTCATAATCCCATCACCGCTCGCCGATCGGATCTGGCTGTTCCCCACCTGCTGGCGCGGCCGCTTCCCCGCGCTCGAGCCGCCGCCCCCGCGCATCACCTCCGTCTGAACCGCAACCGCATGTCTCACTCACGTCCCGCGATACGTGCCGTGGGACGCAACGGAGGTCGTCCATCATGCGACGCATTTCGTCGTTGGCTGCAGCGGGCAGCCTCGGACTCGTCAGTGCTCTCTTGCTGGCCTCGCCACCCGCGGTGGAGGCTCACGAGACCCGCGAGATTGCCGACGGGCAGTACCAGATCGTCATCGGCTTCATGAATGAGCCGGTCTTTGCCGGCGACAAGAGCGGGCTGGAATTCTGGGTCTACCAGCTCGGCGGTGCGGCGACGCCGGCCGCGGGGGCAGAGGCCTCTGACGACGAGGTAGTGGGACCGCCGGTCGAAGGCCTGGAAGAGACACTCCAGGCCGAGGTCATCTACGAGGACCAGACGATGGAGCTGCCGCTCACGGCGATTTGGGACGAGCCGGGCGGCTACTACAGCGTCTTCTTCCCCAGCGCATCGGAGGGTGACTACAGCTTCCGCATCTTCGGCACCATCGATGGGACCGACATCGACGAGACATTCACCTCGGGACCGGAGACGTTCGGCCCGGTCGAGGACCCAGAGCCGCTGCGGTTCCCACGGCCATGACGCGGTCCTGATGACGTCAGTCTGATCTGGGACGCAAGCGGGAGCGGCTTTCGGTCGCTCCCGCCACACCCGCATCGCCCGATACGTCTCGCTCGGCATCGCGGATGCTGAAAGCGGATGAGCCTGTCATGGTCACGATTTCACGCGGTCTTTTTTCCCTCAGCCTGCTGCTCGTGCTCCTCGTGGGGACGATCGGCGATGCCAGGGCTCATGCCGCCCTGGTGCGCAGCGATCCACCGGCCGGAGCGGTCTTGCCGGACGCGCCGCCGACGATCCGGCTCTGGTTCACCGAACCGCTGGAGGCACGCTACACGCGGGCGCAGGTACTGAACGCGACCGGCGAACCCGTCGCCGGGGTCAGTTCGGCGATTGCGCCTGACGACGACCACCAGCTCGTCGTCACCCTCCCCGCGGACCTGCCGGATGGTGCCTACACCGTTGCCTGGCGCAACCTCTCGGCCGCCGACGGCCATACCCTGGAGGGATACTTCGGCATCCGCGTGGGCGCCGGTGCGGCGTCTGGTGCGGTGCCGGCCCTGGCGGCTTCTCAGGCAAACGACATGCTACGAGGGCTCACGCGGGCGCTGGCGCTGATCGGATTGACCGCGCTGCTGGCGATCGCCCCAGTCACGCTGGGTGTCCTCGATCCAACTACGCGGGCGGTCCCCGGCCTTGCCGACCGGCTGGCGCCGCGACTCCGCCGCTATGTCCTCGTGGCGGCTGGGGTTGCCCTCATGGGGAGCGTCGCGGCCCTCGTCGCCCAGGCAGTGACGATTGCCCCTGACGCCGCGCTCCCGACCGCCGTCGGAGACACACTCTCCAGCACACGCTACGGGCAGATCTGGCTAGTACGACTCTTGGGTCTGCTAATCGTTACGGTTGCGGTCCTGGTTGCCTTCTGGGGCCGGCCGCTCTCCCGCCGCGTCGCCCTCCTGATAGCAACCCTTATTGGCCTCGGAGTCCCCATCCCGTTCAGCCTCCTCTCCCACGCCGCGGCACAGCCCCAGGGAGCCGCCACCGCGATCGCGGTTGATGCGCTCCATCTGCTGGCCGCGGCGATCTGGGGAGGTGGCCTCCTGCTCCTCGCGGTCGTGTTGACGCCCGCACTCCGTCCCTTCGCCGCCGGGACGAGGCGCGAGGCATTGCGCGCGGCGATTCCTCGCTTTTCGGTGCTGGGCTTGACGGCCTGGGGCATTCTTCTGCTAAGCGGGCTCTACAGCGCCTGGCTGCAGGTGGGCAGTCCGGAGGCGTTGTCGCAAACCCCCTATGGTCAGTCTTTGTTGCTCAAAGGCGTCTTACTCATCCCGGTGCTGGCCCTCGCGGCGTTCCATCTGACGCTCGGCTGGCGCGGCGCCGCGAATGCAAGACCTGGTCGAGTGATGGTGACCTTCGCCCTGGAGACGTTGCTCGTCATCGCGGTGCTCCTGGTCGTGGGTCGACTCATCGGCCAGCCACCCGCCCGCGAGGTGCTGGCGGAGCGGACCCCGACCCAGCTTCAAGTGCCGGTCGTCTTCGCTACCAATGAGGGGAACCGGCAAGGGCAGCTTTCGATTGCTCCAGGCGCGGCCGGCGTCAACACCTTCACACTGGAACTCCCAGGAGCGCCACTACCGGCCGATGCCGAGGGAATCCTGCGCTTCGCCTTGCCGGCTCAGAACATCGGGCAGCAGGAGCTGCGGCTCCCCCAGGTGACCCCCAACCGCTTTGTCGCCGAGGGATCGGAATTGGCCCTGGCCGGCCACTGGGAGGTGACGACCATCGTGCGCGCGATCGGGGCATTCTCGTGGTGGTCGGCCGCCACCATCGCCGTCGGAGAGATACCGCCGCCCGCGGCGGTCATCAACCCGGCCCCGGTTTTCGGCCCGGCGGGGATCGCTGGCATGACCGTGGCCGCCATCGGTGTTGCCACGCTCGCGGTGGCGGTTGTTTCACGCGGGGCAGCGGCGTTTCAGCGGAGAGGAGTCGCCGGCGCGGGTCTGCTCGCGGTTGCCGTCGGCTTCGTCATCCTCGGCGCCGCGCGGATCCCAGTTGCGACCTCAGAGGCAGCCCGCGCCCAGACCACGCCCGTTCCTGCTTCGCCGTCCACCGCTCCACCAGTCATGGCTGCGCACGACCACGCCCAAGCAACCCCTGCAACGGCGGAGCCACGAGCGGCGATCGGCACCCCGGTAAGCGAGGGCGGACTCGTGGTCACGCTCGATGCCGAGCCGGACCAACCTGGCCCAACCGACCTCATCATCGTCGTGATGGATCAGACCGGCGCGCCGGTCTCCGAGGCACGCGTGGTCGTCTTCAGTGAGATGGCGGGGATGGGGCAGGATACCGACGGGATCGTGGCGATCGAGGAGAAACCGGGGCATTATCGAGCCGAAGACGTTCCGCTGAGCATGGCAGGAGCCTGGCAGCTCACGGCGCGCATCTCGCCCCGGGGCCAGCCAACAAGCATCGTCCGGTTTGCAGTGGACGTGTCATAACGACTCGTCGATTCAA
>DASUQU010000402.1:0-3795 GCA_036280495.1 Thermomicrobiales bacterium
CACCCCCTGAGGCTAGTACACCGTCACCGGAGTACCGAGCGGTGCCCAGCCGTAGAGGAACTCGGAGACAGGAATCGGCAGGTTGATGCAGCCGTGGCTCATGCGCTGGCCGAAGTTGTTGTGCCAGTACGCGCCATGCAATGCCTCCGCTTCCAAATTGACGTACATCACGTTGGGCACGTCGGCCACGCCGTAGGGGATGCTGCCAGGCGGCTCCTTCCCCCCGTCTCCGACCACCCAGACGACATTGCCCTCCGCATCCGTGGCGCCACGCATGTCCTCAACCAGTACCTTGTAGCGGATACGGAAGCGGCCGGTCTCGGTGTCGTTCGGCGGCAATCCGGTGCTGATGAACGTCTCCAGGATGAGCGTGTCGCCCTCATAGGCGCGGAGACGCTGGTCGGCGATGCTGACCTCGATCCGTCTGGGACCCGGCGTGGTCGCGACGTCAACCGGGAAGGGGTTGGCAACCTTGACGAAGAGCGACTCGTCATATGCGGGCACCCCAGCTGATGGCACGCGTGAAGTGCTCACCCCGAAGCGTGCGGCGAGTTGCTCGCCGAGCGGCGCAAGCTGCACGCCTTCAGGCGTCTCGATGAGCAACCCGCGCTCAAACCATTGCGCGGGCATCCCGTTCTCAGTGACCACTTCGGAGAGCGGCGAACCGAGGTAGTAGTCCCCCTCATGGCGCACAGACCAGTCGAGGAAGGCGCCGGAGACCGTATGGCCGGTGACGCTGTCGTAGATGCCGCCGGCGGCGATTGTCTCTTGCACGACTGGATCATCCGGCGCGAGTGGGAGCATGGCGGGAGAGCGGTTCCCGCTGGCCAAGCGCTTGCCGCCGGCGAAAGGGCCGAGCCCACTGGAACGCTCGCCGATGAGGAGACGGCCGACCGGCATCGGCCGCACGAACGGCTCGACAGTCCAGACCATGCTCGGCAGGTATTGCAGGATCCCGCGCTCGAAGACCTGAGAGTAGTACCCGTCGGGGCCAGCGAACGGCTCCGAGATGGGCGCACCGAATAATGCGTCTTGGCCGGTGGCGCGCCAATAGTCGAGGAACACCCCACCAAGGGTGTGGCCAGTCTCTTCGATATAGACGGAAAACTCGGGCTGACCAATTGCCGGCGGCAACTCGGCGTTGTCGAGGAACGAAATCGAGGCGAACGCGGCCGTATCCCCTTGCCCATTCGCCAGCGCGAGGGGATCGTCCTGCGCTTGAACCTGTTCCGCCGACATCAGGGCCGCCGCGGGCGATCCTATCAGGACAGCAGCAAATGCCAGGCAGAGGCCCCGCTGCAAACACCCCACGAGGGCTAACCGGTGTCGCCACCGGAAAGCCGTGTACCCCCCAGTCCACATTGTCCCCTACCCCAGATCTCACCCCGAGGGGTGTTGCTTCCGATCCGACCGCGAGCCCTTCCCGAGGCTCCCGATCATGTTCTCTTTAGGATAGCAATGCCCGTGCCTACCTGAAACCCCTGCGGAGTGATCAGTGATGGATGTTGGGCTATTGGCTGTTGGCTATTCTCGTTCTAGCCGGCTAGCCGTCTACAGCCCTGGTCTGAAGACGCCGTTGGCGACGAGTGCCCACAGGGCGGCGGCAATGACTCCGATGACGAGGAGGACGAGCAGCAGCGTCTCCCAAACGTCACGGCCGCGTCGTTCCTCTGAAGAGGGTGCTGCGACCGCCGCGGCCGGCATCGGCTCAGCCGGTGCTGCTTCACGCCCCGGCGCCGATTCGGGACCGGGTGCAGAATCGGGTTCAGGCACGGACTCAGTCAACGCAGTTAGCGCAGTCCTCCCAGGCGGACCCGCGTTCGCGGGCGCTGCAGTGAACGCGTTCGAATCCGGCCGGTCCGGTCTTGCTGACTCCGCGCGGCGCTCGACGGCTCCCAGCAGAGCGAGCTCGATGGTGGATTCATCAGAGCGGCGTGCCGTCTCCTGCCGACGCACCGCGAGATTGCGCAACCATTGCGGGAAGTCGTCGTCGCTGAGAAAGGTGCGGGGATCGGCGCGGGGACCGAGCGGAGGCAGGTCCGCGACGTGCTCCGAAGCAAGGTCAGGTGTGAGGGGAGCGACAGGCGCAGACTCGACGCTGGGGATCGGTGGCTCCCGCAGCCAGGAGGGCATGGACACGCTCAAGCCGCCATCGGGCAACGGCGGCAGGGGTCGCAGCTCCGCTGCGGCATCCCACTCATCGATCTCGGCCAGCGGGGTGCCGCAGAGTACACAGAGCGTGCGGCTGGTGTCGTTCCAGGCGCCACAGCCTTGGCACTCGGTCACGGACCGCCCTCCGAGAGCGTTCAGGCGAGACGCCTCTCCCCTGTCCGAGTATAGCCGCCGCTCCTGGCGATAATAATGGAGGCGGCGCCCGCACCTTGTCCCCGCGCGTGACGGTGAGCGAGTCAGCAGGAGGTAGCGGCGTGGACGGCCCGAGTGCGGAGCCTTCCTTTAGTGCATGGGTGCAGGAGGAGATGCGCCGACGCGAGTGGCGCCAGGCAGACTTCGCGCGGGCGGCGGGTGTCGACGTCTCGATGGTTTCGCGCTGGCTGCAGGGTCGCCGTCCCGATCCGGCGTCATTGGAGCGGGTTGCCTCAGCGCTCGGTGTCGACCTCGATGCACTGCTGACCCTGGCTGGACACCGACCGCGGTCGCCACGTGACGACGATCCGCGGGTGGCATCGCTCGTGGCGAAGGTACGTCAGGTGACGTGGACTCCGGAGCGCTTCCTGATCGTCGATGCGCTGCTCGACGATCTGCGCCAGCGCTCGTCGCGTGTGCCGATCGAGCAGGTCTCACTGCCTGGGATGGACGACCGGGGTGATGGGTGAAAGTTCGCTGCGCTCACGGTGATGGGTGTCGGGTGATTACTCGCTTCGCTCGTGGTGATGGGGTGGTAGGAGACGATCTCTCGTTTCCCCTATCACCCAACACCCGACACCTGTCACCTGTCACCCATGACTCATCACCCTAACGACGCTGTGCTCCCCGAACAACGGCTCCACATGCACGCCGACGCGGGCGTAGACCTCCGGGGGGATCCCGATGTCGGCTACCGCGAGCTCGCCGATGACCGGCTGTGCGGTGGCAGCGAGGAGCCCGGTCTTGGGCAGAGCGAGCGTGAGGGTCACCTCGGCTCGGATGCAGGGATCGTAGGGGTCCCCGGTGCGGGCGTCCAAACCTGACGGGAGATCGACGGCGAGGACCGGCGCGGGATGGGCATTGGCCGCGGTGATGAGACGCGCGGCGGCACCCGAAGGGGGTCCACTGAGACCAAAACCGAGCAGTGCATCGACGATGAGATCGGCGTCGGGGAGAGCGCCGGGCCATGGCCGGGCCGGTTCCAGTGGCGGGTGGATCGGTAGGTCGAGGGTACGCAGTGACCGGAGTTGGTGGGCGCCAGCGCCTTGCAGGGTGGCTGCTTCGTGGCTGAGCCAGACCATGGGATGACCGCCCCAGCCGTGCAGGAAGCGGGCCGCGACCATGCCGTCGCCACCATTGCCACCGCTCCCGGCCAGCACGAGCACCCTCTTGCCGCGAGCATCGCCCCCGAGGAAGCGCTCGCGAGCCAACGCTGCGACCGCTTGGCCGGCTACTTCCATCAGTTGCAGCACCGTGACGCCGAAGTCGTCGACCATGATGCGATCGATCCGAGACATCTGATCGGGAGTGAGGGCCGGAATCGGCAACGTGGGCACGGGGAGATCTCCTTCCGGAGAAAATCGCCAGTCTGAAGCGACCGCGTCAGAACGCACGTTTCGGGGTGAAACGGCCGGGTCAGGCCGGACGTTT
>DASUQU010000403.1:0-2645 GCA_036280495.1 Thermomicrobiales bacterium
CGGTTCAAAGTGGTCGGCGACGCGGCGCAGGCCGCGTTCCCCACGGCGCCTGATGCGGTCGCGGCGGCGCTCGAGACGCAGCGAGCGTTGTTGCGGGAGGTATGGCCGGAGAGGTTGGGACCCCTACGCGTCCGCATGGCGCTGCACACTGCCGCCTCCACCCCGCAGGACGGGGACTATCGTGCTCCGGGGTTGAACCGGCTCGCCCGCCTGCTTGCGGCAGCACACGGGGGACAGGTGCTCTTGTCATTGGCAACCCAGGATCTCGCCCGGGACGCGCTTCCACCGGAAGTCACGCTGCGTGACCTTGGCGAACATCCCTTGCGCGACCTGTACCGCCCGGAGCGAGTTTTCCAACTCCTGCATCCCGACCTGCCCGCCGACTTCCCACCGATCCGGACCCTGGCCACGCATCCGAACAACCTCCCGGCTCAACAGACGCCCTTCGTCGGTCGAGTCCAAGAGATTGCGCGAGTGTTTGACCTCCTCAGCCGTCATGATGTCCGGCTCGTCACGATCACGGGGCCGGGGGGCGTGGGGAAGACGCGCCTCGCGTTGCAGGTGGCTGCCGATCTGCTTGATGCGTTTCCCGACGGTGCGTGGTTCGTTGATTTGAGCACGCTCGCTGATGCTACGCTCGTCCCCTCCGCTATCGCAGATGCCCTCGGGGCGCGCGAAGAGGGCAGTGGCAGCGCGAAGCGGCTGGCGGCAATGCTGGCGGGAAAGCATCTCCTGCTCGTCCTCGACAACTTCGAGCGCGTCGTCGATGCCGCAACAGTCGTGGCCGGTCTTCTGGCCCGGGTTCCTGGCGTAAAGGTGCTGACCACGAGCCGGACGCCGCTGCACATCTACGGAGAATGGGAGTTTCCGCTCCAACCGTTTCCCATGCCAGACCTCGCACGCCTCCCAACGGTCGAAGCCCTAACCCAATACGAGGCGGTACGCCTCTTCGTGGACCGAGCGCAGGCCGTGCGGCCTGACTTCGCGGTGACCAATAGCACCGCCCCGGCGGTCGCGGAGATCTGCTCCCGTCTCGATGGCCTGCCGCTCGCCATTGAACTGGCTGCGGCGTTCGTCAAGGTGCTGCCACCGCAGGCGTTGCTGGAACGACTCGAGCAGCGGCTGCCGTTGTTGACGCGAGGCGCCCGCGATCTCCCGGCACGCCAGCAGACGATGCACAACACGATTGCGTGGAGTCATGATCTCCTCCCCCAGGACGAGCAGACACTCTTTCGCCGGCTCAGTGTCTTTTTGGGGGGGTGCACGATCGCAGCTGCCCAGGCGATCGCAGCGAGGAATGATTCCCGTGAGGTCTTCGGGGGCTTGACCTCCCTGGTCGACAAGAGCTTGCTCCGTCACGAGGAGGGAACCGAGGGAGAACCCCGCTTCCGCATGCTGGAAACCGTGCGGGAGTATGGCCAGGAACGGCTCGAGGTGAGTGGCGAGGGGGAGGAGACGCGCCGCCGCCTGGCCGCCTGGTGCCTGTCTCTCGCTGAGGAAGCGCAGCCTGATGTGCCCGGTAGGACGTTACCGCCGTACTGGGTCGCACGGCTCAATGAGGAGCTGCCCAACCTCCGGGCTGCGGTTACCTGGTTGCTCGACCATGGTGAGGCGACACGCGTACTCCGACTCCTCGCGGCGACCGAAGACTACTGGACCCAGCAGCACACCAGTAATGAAGAATTGCGCCGATGGCTGGAGATGGCATTGGCGGAGGCGCCGTATGCGCCACCCACAGACCGGGCGCTCGCCCATTGGCTCCTGACATTGATGAACGGCGTACGGGGCGACGGCGAAGCCGCGGGGGTCCATGCGCAGCAGGCGCTCATCGCCGCCCAAGCCGCAGGTGAACCCCATCTCCTCGGAGTGGCGCAATACGCGGTCGGGTTAGCGTGGGATTTCCGCGGGGATTTTGCGCGAGCCGCGGCGGCGTATGCAGAAGCAATCCCCTTGCTGCGAGCGGCGGGATCTGACGCGTTCGTGTGGTTTGCGCAGGCAATTCTCGCGGACAAACTCGTCATGCTTGGCGATTTGGACGAAGGTGTACCGATGCTCGATGAGGCAGTCATCCACCTGCGTGAGACCAGTGCAGACTGGTTCGTCGTCCTGGCCATTGACCATCGTGGTCACGTCGCGCTGTTGCAACGGGATCTCCCAGGTGCTGCGCGCTGGTTCACGGAGACCATCGAACTCGCCCGACCACTTAAACAGACGCGGGCGCTCCTCAGCGCGGTGACGGGCTTGGCCGGGGTGGCGTTGACGCTCGGCGACGCTGAGCGAGCCGCGCGGTTGCTCGGCGCGGTCGAAGCTGCACGAGAAGCCCTGGGCCTGGCACAGATCCATAATGTGCACCATACCGAACGCATTCTCGCTGACTCGCATGCTGCGCTTGACGCGCCTGCATTCGAGCGGGCCTGGGCTGCAGGGCATCGGTTGTCGGTTGAGGAAGCCGTGGGCGAGGCACTCGCGGTCGCGAACGAGGTTCTGACGCCGGCGAACCACGGAACTTCCCGCACGTCAGCATCGGGGTAACCCGGGGAGCTGGGGAATTTGGTGGGATCGAGAACTCCTTCAGCTCACGCCAAACAGATCCCTGTCCCTATGTCGCTCCGTGGCCTCGGTCTTCGGCCTGGACTGGCCCCACC
>DASUQU010000404.1:0-2327 GCA_036280495.1 Thermomicrobiales bacterium
CGAGCAGGGCCGCGTGACCTCGACGGCCTACGATGTCAGGGCGTTGCAGGAGGACAATTCGAGCGAGGTCGTCGAGACGATCGAGTTTGAAGCGTAGGCGCACGGCGCGCCCGCGAGGCGCCATGCTGGACCGAAGGCGAACCGTCTTGTTTGATGCCACCTGACCCAAGACGCTCCCCGCGTTCAGCATGGCGCATCCACCCTGTTCGACGACGATGCACGTGAGGTGTAGGTGCGGAGTGCTGCGCTGCCATCCAGTTCCCGGCTGACCACCAAATGGTCGGTCACTGGCGCGCTTGTCGCGCTCGCGTTCGTTCTGATCCTGGCCCTGTTCATCCCGCAAGCCGACGGCGCCCGGCTGGCCCAGTTGCTCGTCAACGGGGTGATCACCGGGTCGATCCTGGCCCTGGCCGCCGTCGGCGCCACGCTCATCTTCGGCATCCAGCGCATTGCCAACTTCGCCCACGGCGACTTCCTAACCATCGGCGCGTACGCCGCCCTAGTCGTCAACGTCGGCCTCGGCCAGAATCTGCTGGTTGCCGTCCTGAGCGCGATGGCAGCCGTCGCCCTCTTTGGCGTCGCCGCCCATTTCGCACTGTTTCGTCCCTTGCGCGGCCGGGGCACGGTCGCCATCGCGCTCGTCAGCGTCGGTCTCGGCCTATTGATCCGCAACGTCATCTTCATCGTCGCCGGCTCCGAGATTCGCCAGTTCAACGTGGATCAGTCCGCGGTCATCACGATCGGGGTCGTCCGCCTCTCGCCGGGACAGGCGGCGGCGGTGGCGGCAGCATTGCTCGTGTCTCCGCTGGTCGCGCTCTTTCTGGCCCGCACGCGCCTCGGGAAGCAGATGCGGGCGGTGGCCGACAATCGTGATCTGGCCTCCGTTGCCGGCATCGACGTCGAGCGCATCGGCGTCGCCGTCTGGATCCTGGCCGGCGGCCTGGCCGGATTGGCCGGGGTGATGCTGGGCTTGAGCCAGGGCGTCTTCGACCCCAACATGGGGTTGGGACCGCTCTTCCTGATCTTTACCGCGGTGGTGTCGGGCGGCATCGGCAGCGCCTACGGCGCGCTCGTCGCCGGCCTGGCGCTAGGTCTGGCGATGGAGCTGTCGACCTGGGACGTGCTGTTCGGCGGCCTCGAAGCCAAGTACAAACCGGTGCTGGCCTTCGTCGTCCTGATCCTGCTCCTACTCTACCGGCCGCAAGGACTCTTCGGCCAGGCACGGGTGCTTTGATGGAGATCTTCAACCTGCCGTTCTGGATTTTTGTGGCGGTCATCGCCGGCATCTACACCGTCTTCGCCCTCGGCCTGTACCTCCAGTTCGCGTTGGCCGGCCTACCCAACTTCGGCCACGTCGCCTTTGCAGCGTTGGCTGCCTACACGATGGCGATTCTGATCATCCACCTCCACGTCCCAATGGCGTTGGCCGCCCTCGCCGGGTTACTCGTCGCCGTCCTGTTCGCCCTCGTGCTCGGCGTCCCCTCCTTGCGCCTCCGCGCCGACTACCTGGCGATCGCGACTGTCGCCGGCGGCGAGATCGTGCGCTACCTTGCGCTCAACATGCAAGGACTTACCGGCGGCCCGATCGGCTCAATCGGGATGCTCGGTCCGAGCCAGTTGGCGCAGTACAACCAATCGTGGGAAGGCGTGCTGCGCCCCATCGTCGCGGCCCTGAAGGCGAACCCGGTGCTGGCCCCAGCCGCCAGCCGCGACTTTGCCATGCTGCTCATCGTCTGGGCGACCGCGCTGATCTTGCTGGTCGTCTTCTGGTTGATGGTCCGCTCGCCCTGGGGACGGATGATGCGCGCTATCCGCGAGGACGAAGAGGCGGCTGCCGCCGTCGGCAAGAACGTCTTTCGCGCCAAACTCCACGTGCTGATCCTGGGCGCGCTGCTCGGCGGTCTGGCCGGTCTCTTCCTCGCCTGGCAGATCGGCATCATCACGCCGGACGACTACCAGCCGACCTTCACCTTCTACGCCTACCTGATCCTGATCCTGGGCGGCACAACCCGCATCTGGGCCATCCCGGTCGGCGCCGTCCTCTTCGGGCTGCTCTACTCCGGCACCCGCTTCCTCAACTTCTACCCGCTCTCGCTGTTCGATTCCGGGGATCGCGCGTACCTGCGCCTGATCCTCGTCGGGCTGCTACTGATTCTCCTCATGGCGATCCGTCCCCAGGGGCTGCTGGGCAACCGCCGGGAGTTGTTGCTGCAATGACGGCGGAGGCGATCCTGTCGGTGGAGGGGATCAGCAAGCGGTTCGGCGGGGTCGTCGCCGTCAACGACGCCTCGTTCGGCGTCGCTCCCGGCTCGATCACCGGCCTCATC
>DASUQU010000405.1:0-6202 GCA_036280495.1 Thermomicrobiales bacterium
GGTATGATCGGGAGGAACGATAGTGGCGGAGGCGGCGATGGCGGCAGCGCCAATGTCCGTCGCGAGACCAGCACGCGCGGCTATGTTGGAACCGGCGGTAGAGGCGACGTTCGATGAGACGCTGGCCCGGTATGGCGCCGAGATCTATCGCTTTGCCCTGCACCTGACGCGTAACCGGGCCGACGCGGACGATCTCTATCAGGAAACCGCGCTCAAGGCGTATCGCGCCTGGGACCGGCTGCCCTGCGATGCCAACCATCGCGCATGGCTCTACCGTATCGCGTCGAACACGTTCTTGAGTGACAAGCGCAAGACATCGCGCCTTCGATCTCTCGACGCCGAAGAAGCCGTGGAGAGGATTCCGGCCGCAAGCCGGGACGATGACGGACGGCTCGACGCAGGAACTCTGTTACGCGAAGTGGAGGCCTTCATCGAAGGGCTCCCGCCGAAACAACGCATTGCACTGGTGCAGCGTAAGTACCTCGATATTGGATATCCGGAGATCGCGGCCACGCTCCGCTGCTCCGAGGAGGCCGCGCGCCGCAGCGTACACGAGGCTTTGCGAAAGCTGCGCGACCGGTTCGGAGACCGGATCTGATGGCCGACCCGCAGCGGAAAAGGATGAACTCTATGAGTGGACCAACTGAACAGGGATCGCAACTGAGGATTAATGGACTCGAAGAGGTGGCGAGCAAGCCGGACGTCGATCCCTGCGACGTAGCGTGCGAGGCGATGCCGGCTCGTGTTATCGGTGATCTCTCAGAGAGAGATGTTAGCTGGCTGCTCGAGCATACCGACGATTGCAACTATTGCGCGAATGAGCTGAGACGGTACGACCGTCTAGGCGAAGCCTTGACCGCCGTCGGCGCGATCGATGCCGAGCTATACCGGCCGCCGCCGGTCGCGCTACCGCGGCTAGAGCGGGTCTGGTACACGCGAATCGACAGCCCGATCGGGGAGCTCATTCTGGCGGCGACTCCCGAAGGTTTGCGGGAGATCGAGTTCGGATCTCAGGTTGCGGATTCTGCATTCGTGGAGCGGCAGCGAGAGCGCGGCATGGAACCAGAACGACTGGAGCGCATCGAGGACGCGACGCCCGACGTTCAGGCCATTCTGCAGCGAGCCGCGGCCGAGCTCAGAGAGTATTTCGGCGGCCAGCGCGCGCAGTTCGACATTCCGCTCGACTGGGGGAGAATGGCCCCCTTTCAACGTGCGGTCCTCGAGGCGACGGCAACGGTGCCATTCGGCCACGTTGATACCTATGCGGGCATCGCGCGCAAGATCGGCAAACCGGGAGCGACGCGCGCGGTTGGCAATGCCCTCGGCCGAAACCCCATCCCAGTGATTGTGCCCTGTCACCGCGTGATTCGCTCCGATGCGACGATTGGTGGCTACACGGGCGGCCTCGGGATCAAACATCGCCTGCTTGCCATCGAGGGAATCACGCTCCCCTGATGAGGACGGCACCCTGCCGGTCGGTTATACCCTTCCAGCGTGGACAATTAGCAGGCGCGGAGCGAACCGCGACCGATCTTGACCTGACATGGGATGGGACGCATGGGCTACGCACTCCGCTGCGACGGAAGCCAGACGGTCGATCTCGCGGCCGTCGATACGCGGGGCGCAGGTGAAATTACGAAAGAAGCCGGGAAAGTGGAGTTCGAGGCGTTGGCCCAGGAGCTCGGCGAGCTTCAGGAGTTGCTCTATGCAGCCGGGACCGACGCCCTGCTGATTATTCTCCAGGGCATGGACACGTCCGGCAAGGACGGCACGATCCGAGCCGTTCTGAAGGACATGAATCCATCCGGTGTCCATGTCTGGTCGTTCAAGGTTCCGACCGCCGAGGAGCGCGCGCACGATTTCCTGTGGCGGCATCATCTGCAAACACCGGTGTTGTCGACAGTGGCGGTCTTCAATCGCTCGTACTATGAGGCGGTCCTCGTCGAGCCGGTGCAAGGGATCGTGTCCCCCGAGGTGGCGGTCAGCCGCTACCCGCACATCAACGACTTCGAACTGCTGCTCGATCAGTCGCGGACCTTTGTCGCGAAATTCTTCCTCCACATCAGCAAAGAGGAGCAGAAGGAGCGTTTGCTGGCGCGGCAGGCAGAGGTCGAGAAGTGGTGGAAGCTTTCGGCCGGTGATTGGCAAGAGCGGGAACGTTGGGATCAGTACATGGCGGCCTACCAGGCAACGATCAACGCGACCGCCACGTCCTGGGCACCCTGGTACGTGGTCCCCGCCGACCGCAAGTGGTACCGCAACCTCGCGGTTGCACAAGTGCTGGCGGAGTTGCTGCGGCCTCGTCGAGACGGCTGGGTAGCTGCTCTGCGCGAGCGCGGCGAGCGAGAGCTTACCGCGCTCCGCGAAGCGGGATACCCGTCACCACCGTAGCGAGCACTTGGCCGAATAGCCTCACGATGGTCAGCTTCCGGCCGCGAGCCTGACGACAGTCTCCCTCACTGCATCCCAGGAGGATCGCTGCGGATCGACAATGAGGTGATCTCCCGGAATCTCCCGCAGGTCAGCGCCCATGCGCGCGGCGAGCTCACGCGAATACGCGGGCAGCGTCGTTGTGTCCTGCAAGCCCTGCAGAATCGTCGCTGGAGCGGAAACTCGTGATGCTCCGGCGGCGGCGCTGCGACCGATCCGGCGCAGCTCGTCGAGGGCGCGCGTGGGGATCGTCGCGGAGTTGCGCAGCGCATAGCGCACCCCGGGATCGTCGAGGTCAGCACCTGGGGCCAGTTCCGCGAGCATCTGACGCATGTCAGGACTGTCAAAGTCGATACGCCCAAACGGTTTGAACTCACGGATCACGTACTTTGCCACGGGAAGGACGACTGCGCGGCGATCGGCAAATTTCCAGTGGGGCGCCAACAGGATAAGCTGATCCGGCGCCAGTCCTGCCTCCGCGGCGAGCCGCAGTGCCACGGCGCCCCCCATCGAGAACCCAATCAAGGTGGTACGGGTGGCGCCTTCACGAGTCTCTTCCCAGGCGGCCCTCGCCGCAGCCAGCCAGTCCTCGGCCCGCGCCTCTTTCAACCGCGCGATGTTCGCGCCAAAGCCCGGCAGGAGCACGCCGCGAGCGGTCACGCCGGCATCGGCCAGCTCCTGGGCCAATGGCCGTAATTCACGGGGCGACCCCAGGAATCCATGGATGAGGAGCGCGCGGGAGGAGCCTGCCTCGAAGAAGAAGGGTAGGTGCTCGGGATCGGTATAGAACATCTCGTTCACGTGCTGAGCCACACCTCGAGTCGTGAACCGGTCGATCGCGCTGCGACGGGCGTCCATGCACCGACTGTGTGGCGATCGAGACGCCGCGAGCGAGTTGGCATCACGAGACGTGCAGATGTTCGGGGCATCGTGTGCTACCCTCGCGCCGCGTTGTCACCCCGGCGACCAGGGAGAACAGGGTGTCGTTCCAAGAAATCCGCGAGGTGCTCCGGCTCGACGACAGCCGGGTCTGGCTCCTGATTGGTCTCTGTGTCGCCCTGGTTTTCACGATCCAGTCGGTCGAAACGGCGACAGAGGGCGCGTGGCCGCACCAGCGGCGGCCGGCCCGTATGCCGCGCCAGGCGCGCTCCGCCCAGGGCGCCTGGGGTGCTGTGGCGCTGCTCCTGTTGCCCGGTATCGTGCTCGGCATCCTCAATGTTGCCGCGTTGCTCTCGAGAAACCTGGCGCACACGCAAGCACAGCTCCTGGGTGGATTTCTCGTGGGACTGATCTGGGTCATCTTCGTCGGCACGAGCGTCAATTTCCTTGGGATGGGGCGGTTGCTTCGGCAGGGTGGTCCAGCCGGTCCGCTGGCGCTCCTCGTGCTCGTCGTCGCCGGCGACCTGCTCCTGCTGGCGGGACTGCTCGATGCGCTCCCCGATATCGACGTCATCCGGAGCGCTATTCCCGGCCTTTGACTGATTCCACTCGACACAAATTTAGTCAGGACACCACGCGAATGCGGCGGTGTCGCTTCTTGCCAAAGCGAAGCAGCGTGGCGTCGCGACCGGATTGGAACGGCGCGTCAACGTTCTCGATTCGCTCGCCGTCCATCCAGAGCGCACCTTCCGTGGCCTTGCGCCGGGCTTCGCCGCGCGACGGCACGAGCCCGGCTCGGACAAACAGATCGGCCAGGGACAAGCCGGTGGCTTCATTTGCCGCGATCTCGGTGGTCGGGATATTCGGATCGGCAATATCGGGAGCGCCGCTGAACAGGGCGCGTGTCGCCGCCTCAGCAGACGCGGTCGCCGCCTCACCGTGCGCGAGCGTCGTAACCTCGCGCGCCAGCGTCTGCTTCGCCTTGCGCAGTTCGATTCCCTCGGCACTGGTCAGTTCCTCGATGCGCGCCTCCGGCAGGAAGGTGTAGAGCCGGAGCAGGCGCTCGACGTCGGCGTCGTCGACGTTGATCCAGTACTGGTAAAAGTCGTACGGCGGTGTCAGATCCGGGTCGAGCCAGACCGAATTGCCTTCGCTCTTGCCCATCTACTCGCCGGAGGCGGTCGTGAGCAGCGGGCAGACGAGCGCAAAGGCCTGCCCCCCATCGGCCTTTCGGATAAGCTCAACGCCGGCGACGATATTCCCCCACTGGTCGGACCCACCCATCTGTAAAGTGCACTGTTCCTCGCGGAAGAGGTGGAGGAAGTCGTAGGCCTGCACCAGCCGGTAGTTGAACTCCACGAAATTGAGCCCGGTCGTCTCCAATCTGGTGCGGTACGTCTCCGCGGCCAACATCTCATTGACCGAAAAATGGCGGCCGATATCACGCAAGAACGGGATGTAGTGCAACGAGAGCAACCAGTCGGCATTGTTGAGCAGCACTGCCGGCGGATTGTCGCCCCATCGGTTTCCGTCGAAATCGAGGTAGCGCTCAAACTGCGGCAGGATGCTCTCCAGATTGGAGCGAATCTCTGCTTCGGAGACGATGGCTCTGGTCGAGGTCTTGCCAGACGGATCGCCAACCAGCGCGGTGCCGCCACCACCGAGCGCGATCGGCCGGTGGCCGAACCGTTGTAACGACGCGAGCATCATCATGCCCAGCATGTGACCGACATGCAGTGACGGCGCTGTCGGGTCGAATCCGACGTAGGCGGTGACGACGCCCTCGGCGAACGCCTGCCGTAACCCGTCCGGGTCGGAGACGTCCTGAACGTAGCCACGGGATTGGAGGTACTCGAGCGGGCCGAACCTGCGAGCTCGTGCCTCCGTGATGGCGTTGTCGACGATGGGCGCGGTCGTGGTCACGTCTCAATTGCTCCAGCTGCTTTGGTTCTGATCCTGATAGAGATAGGGCGAATGGTAACGTGGGAAACGGGTGATAGGGTGAGTGGGTTATGAGGCGCTGGGAGGCATTTTCCTAACACCTCATCACCCTAACACCCCGGCACCTTGGTCCCGTTCCAGGGCGGGAACGAGCAGTACCGGCGCATCGGCTTCGCGCACGAGCTTTTCGGCGACGCTGCCGAGGAGCCAGCGCTCGACGCCGCCGCGACCATGCGAGGTCAAGACGAGAAGGTCACCCGGCTGTGTCGCTTCGCTGATGGCGAAGAAGGGCGAGCCGGTGAGGATACCGCCAGACGCATCGACCCCCTCGGCCCGCAATCGCGACACGGCCGCGCTCACTGTCGACCGAGCCTCCGATTCCGCCTCCTGCCAGATCCGGTCGGTCACCTCCGCAGTAACTGCCGGCGCCACCTCCACGACGGCGGGAGCGATCGGGAGTGACGATGCCGCGTCGACCGCGCGTACGACATGTACCGGGGCGTCGAATTGCCTGGCGAGTGCGCTGGCGACCGGAAGCGCCCGTTCGGCGATCTGCGAACCGTCGAGTGGGACGACGAGGCGAGAGACGACGACGCTCTGGTCCGCATCCTCGTCTGGCACGCGGAGAATCAGGATGGGTACCGGTGCGGTGCGGGCGACACGATCGGCGACGCTGCCGAAGATGGCACGGCCCACCGCGCCCCGGCCATGACTCGCCATGGCGATCATCTCGACGCCCCGCCGCGCGGCGGTGGACACGATCTCTTCGTCGGGGTCGCCCTCCGCCACCATCTGCTCGACAGTGACCCCGGATACCGAGAGCAATGCAGCGGCCTCATCTAGGTCCGTCTGGGCGATTCGGGACCAGGCATCCTGAATGCCTTGAACGGTGTCCTCGTCGCCGACCAGCGAAAAGAGTGCTTCCGCGTAGGCGGGCTTTGCTGGGACGACG
>DASUQU010000406.1:0-3803 GCA_036280495.1 Thermomicrobiales bacterium
AGGACGACGAATGGCATCGAGAGATAGAGAAGCCGCTTCTCCTTCTTCGTCAGTCCCGGAACCAGGAACCCCACCAACTGCCACATCAACACCGGCAGCGCGATGCCGATGGCGATATAGAGGGCGATCTTGAAATAGAGCGTGATCGGGTCGGTCGGGCTGACAACGTCAAATCCGCCGATGGCGTTGGCCTCAATCTGGAGACGCCTGAGGAGCGGACCCGCCAGGAATATGCCAGCGACGAATGCGACGCCAATCGCGATCACGCTCTTGACGATCCGGTCGCGCAGCTCCTCCATGTGCTCGAGGAGCGTCATCTCCTCGAAAACGTCGGGCTCGTTGGGATCCGGCAACCGCGGTCGCGACGGCAGTCTGGCCGGAAGCTTGATCGGGATCTTCTTCAGTTTTGGCGGTTTCAGTGCGCGGGCCATGAGTGGCTCTCTCCAGTCGGCGTGCGGGTGCCGGGCGCGATCGCCGGGGGAGCGGAACGGACGAAATGGTCGCCCCCACTCGGCCGAGGTATGCGGCTACCCGCGTCTCACCGCGGACCGCACGCTACCCGCTGTGCTCGTCGATATATTGCACCGCATCCGAGACGGTGCGGATATTTTCGGCATCCTCGTCCTTGATCTCGAGGTCGAACTCCTGCTCCATCGCCATGATGACTTCGACCAGATCGAGCGAATCGGCGTTGAGATCGCCGATGAACTCGGAGTCCATCGTCACTTTGTCTTCGTCGACGCCGAGCCTGTCGGCAACGATCACACGAACGCGCTCAAACGTCGTAGCCACCCTCGATCCTCCCCACCATACGCCGCATAGCACGGACGCGTTGGTTCAATGGAGACCCTTCCCCAGGTCTTGCAGCAGGTCAGCCGTCCGGACGGTATCGGCAAAAAACCGCGATCTGGCATGCCTTCAGCCGTTCGAACCTGACCTCCGCGATGATACACCCTCCCCTGCAACCCGACCATGCGAAGGGTTTTTCCTATGCCATCGTGTTTCGCGTTGGCTTCTCATCTGCGCGGGGGTATGCTTCGAGAATCGTGCGCAACACGCCGTTGATGAACCGTCCGGAATTCTCGCCACCAAAGCTCTTGGCGAGCTCGATGCCCTCATTGATGACGACTTTCGGCGGAACGCTGGGGACATGGAGCAGCTCAAATGCCGCCAGTCGCAAGACGTTGCGCTCGATGGCGGCTTGCTGGGCGAGATCACGCGCCGGGGCCGCCGCGGCGATGATCGGGTCGAGGGCATTGCGATGTTGGTCAACGCCGCGTACGAGTGACCTCACGTGCTCGACCACGTCGGGGGTGAGAGGCTCGTGCTCCGCAAACGCTCGCGCCATGGCTTCTTCGGGATCATGGTCCGTGAGATCGATTTCGTAGAGCACCTGCAGAGCAAGCATGCGCCCCTGGTGCCGGCGCGCTGCAACACCAGCCGAGGACTCTCGGCTCCGCCTCGCTCGCCGCGCGGGTTTGGCTACGGCATGGTCCTCTTCGGTCGCCACCACTGCTCCTCGGATTCCGTCCTCTGAACATCTGTCTGAGTGCGCGGACCCGAGATCAGACCTCGGCCATGACGGCTTCGTCTTCGGCGTCCAGACTCGTCACCACCTGCTGTCGGGCGACGGCGCGCGAGACGAATCCAGTGTCATACGTCGCCGCGCGAAACTGGTCGTCCGCGACAATACTCCGCAAGAACGATACCGTCTGTGGCACACCGGTGATCACCGTCTCGGTCAGGGCGCGCTCCATCCGCGCCGCCGCCTCGTCGCGATCCCGCCCCCAGACAATGATCTTCCCCAGCAGAGAATCGTAGTACGGCGGCACGCTATAGCCAGCGTAGAGGTGAGAATCGACCCGAACTCCGGGTCCCCCTGGCGCCACATATGTCTCGACAGTGCCGATGCTGGGAGCGAAGTCGTTTGTCGCATCTTCGGCGGTGATACGGCATTCGATCGCGTGCCCACGCGGCTCGCGATCACGCTCCGTGAGCGTGAGGCGAGCCCCGGCGGCAATGCGGATCTGCCAGGCCACGAGATCGAGCCCGGTGGTCATCTCTGTCACCGGGTGCTCAACCTGAATGCGTGTGTTCATCTCCATGAAGTAGTAATTGCCGGCGCCATCGACGAGGAATTCGAGCGTTCCTGCGTTGGTGTAGCCCGCCGCTTTCGCGCCTTTCACAGCAGCGCCAAGGAGGGCATCTCGGGTCTTTCGCGCCAAGTTTGGCGCGGGAGCCTCCTCGATCAGTTTCTGGTGCCGGCGTTGGATCGAGCAATCGCGCTCGCCGATGGCCAGCACATTGCCTGTGTTGTCAGCCAGCACTTGAACCTCGACATGCCGGGGACGGTCGATAAATCGCTCCAGGTAGACCTCGCCATTGCCAAACGCCGCCTCAGCCTCCGCTTGCGCCAGCGGCAGCGCGCGCACGAGATCCGCCTCGTCCAGCACGATGCGCATCCCGCGGCCGCCCCCACCGGCGACCGCCTTGACGAGCAGCGGATAGCCGACGCGGCGCGCGATCTGGCGCGCATCACCCAGATTCTGGAGGGGGCCATCACTGCCAGGCACGATAGGGACGCCGGCCTGTTTCATCGTCTTGCGAGCCTGGGCCTTGTTCCCCATCAGTTCGATGACTTCCGGGCGCGGACCGATGAACACCACCCCGACCTGCCCGCAGACCTCGGCGAGATACGGATTCTCAGCCAGAAACCCATAGCCGGGATGAATGGCGTCGCAGCCGGTAATCAGCGCCGCGCTGACGACCGCCGGGATGTTGTTATAGGAGCGCGCTGCCTGCGCAGGGCCAATACAGACCGCTTCATCCGCGAGCCGAACCGGAAGTGAGTCGCGATCGGCGTCGCTATAGGCGACGACGGCTCGTAGACCCAGGTCGTGGCAAGCGCGCAGAATGCGCAGCGCGATCTCGCCCCGATTGGCGATCAAAATCTTCCGAAATAGCGGTTCCTCAGACATCGGCCTGCGGCGTGGGACGACCTCTCTCGTCGCTTACGGCACGGACGGCAAGCATAATCCAGGGACGACGTGCTACATCACGAAGCCGTTCCCGCGCAGGCTGTCACCTACCCCGGGCATCACGATCGTCGGCCATGGCCTGCTCGCGCGATTCGGCCTGCCAGACCGCGATGCGCTGGACGAGCGCGGGATCACCCATGGCCAGGATCTTCGCCGCCGCGAGCGCCGCGCCCTCCGGCTCTAGCACGAGCATCGGCACCACTCCACCCGGCATTCGCACCGTAGAGAGGAGATCCATACCGCCGAAGCGCTCTCCATAGGGCGGGCAGGCGATGACGGGGTGGCGCGAGTTGGCGTCGACGACGCCTGAGAGCGCGTTGGAGCGGCCGGCGACCGTGATATAGACGCGCGGCTGACCATCCCGCTCGTAGGAATCGAGGAGATCGAGGAGATACCGCGTCACCCGGTGGGCGGAGGCGATCCGCGTCTCGTGAGTAACCCCAAAGCGGTCAAGCCCGCGCGCGATCGCCGCGCGATGGTCCATGTCAGACTTCGATCCGAGCAGGATGACCACCTGCGATCCCTGTGTGCTCCCCGAGGTTTCCATCAACACCCCTACCTCTCCACGTTCGACGCCGAAACCGCCGCTAAGGCCATCGCGACCGCGCGCGGAAGGAGACGATGCTCGACGGACTTGATCCGCTCATGTAGTTGGACCTCGTCGTCACCAGGGAAAATCGGCACTTCCTCCCGCAGAATTACCGGACCGCAATCGACCGCGTTCGTGACGTAGTGAACCGTCGCTCCGGTAGCCGGCAGTCGTTT
>DASUQU010000407.1:0-2645 GCA_036280495.1 Thermomicrobiales bacterium
TGGCGCTGCCGCTCGGCGCATCCCGAGCATGGAGTCGATTGTGACCGAGAGCAAATATGTCGAGGACCTGGTCGATCAGGAGCATGATTTCGACCGCTGGTATGTCGAGGTCGTGCAAAAGGCGGGTCTCGCCGACGACGCGCCCGTCCGCGGGTGCAAGGTGATCCGGCCGTATGGCTACGGGTTGTGGGAGCTGATGGTGGCGCGGCTCGACGCCCGGATCAAGGCAACCGGAGTCGAGAACGCCTACTTCCCACTCTTCATTCCGCGATCGATGCTGGAGCGGGAAGCTGACCACATCGAGGGGTTTGCCCCAGAAGTCGCCTGGGTCACTCGCGGTGGCGACCACGAGCTGGAGGAGCCGTGGGCGGTGCGGCCGACTTCCGAAGCGATCATCTGCCCGAGCTACGCGCGCTGGGTCCAGAGCTATCGCGACCTGCCGATCTTGATCAACCAGTGGGGCAACGCCGTCCGTTGGGAAGAGCGGCCGCGCGCGTTCTTGAGGACGCTCGAGTTCCTCTGGCAGGAGGGACACACCTGCCACGCAACTGGAGCGGAAGCGGACGAGCGCGCCCGCCTGATGCTGGAGGTGTACCAGCGATTTTTCGAGGAAGACCTGGCCATCCCGGTCGTGCCGGGACTCAAGACGGAATCGGAGAAGTTCGCCGGGGCGCTACGCACGCACACGGTCGAGGCCATGATGGGAGGGAAGTTCTGGGCGCTGCAGGCAGGCACCTCGCATGACCTGGGCGACCATTTCGGGCGCGTGTTCGAGATCAGCTTTCTCGACCGCGATGGCGAGCGCAAATGGGCGTTCAACACCTCGTTCGGGCTGAGCCACCGCGCTGTTGGGGCAACGGTGATGGTCCACGGCGACGACGCGGGGTTGAAGCTCCCGCCAGCGGTCGCGCCGGTGCAGGTGATTGTCATCCCGATCTGGCGCACGGACGGCGATCTTGCAATGGTCGAGGAGGCCGTCAAGCGCCTGACGGAGCGAATCACGCCCGTGGCGCGCGTGCGGGTCGACTGGCGTGACGACCGCACACCCGGCTACAAGTTCAACGAGTGGGAGTTGAAAGGGGCGCCGATTCGCCTCGAGGTCGGTCCGCGCGATGTCGCCGCCGGTCAGGCGATCCTGGTCCGGCGCGATACACGGGAAAAGCGACCTGTGCCGATTGACGCGCTAGCGCCGGTTGTCGAGGGGCTGCTAGGCGAGATCCAAGCGGAACTTTTCACTGCTGCCAGGCGAATGCTCGACGAGCACACCGCCGAGGTGGAGAGCTTCGAGGCACTGGCAGCGCGGGTCGCCGCTAACGCCGGCTGGTCACTGGCCCACTGGTGTGGCGGCGCTGCCTGTGAGGCTCAGATCAAGCTGGAGACAAAGGCGACGATCCGCTGCATCCCGCGCGATCTTCCGCCCGAAACGGGCCGATGCATTCTGTGCGGAGGCATGAGCGACCGGCGCGTGATCTTTGCACGCGCCTATTGACGTCGTCCTTCTTCGGTCAGGCCTGCGCTTGCCCCTGCGCTTGCAGGAACCGGCTCTTGTCGGCCACCTCCGACGTCGAGGAGCGGCGCCGGGCGCCGAAGACGGCGATGAACATGAAGCTTTTGTCGGCCGCGTGCGGGGAGAAGTGCGCCGTCACCTCGTCGTCGAAAGAGGTCGAGCCAACCGCCCCCAGCCCCAGCGCGTGTGCCGCGAGTTGCAGCTTCGCGCCGAAGAGCGCCGCTTCGAGCTGGGCTAACCGGTAGCCGCGGTTGCCGAAGTGTTCCAGCACTGGCGCCAGGTCCGTCAGCGCGTAGGTGTTGACGTGAGCGACGGCGGCATAGTCCTGATCGCAGGCCAGGCGCCGGGCAGCGTCGTGCATCTCGCCGGTTCGGAGCAGTTCGAGCACCCGTTGCTGCGGGTGCACGGCGTACGCGCCCGGGCTCAGTCCGGCGACGTTGTTGACGATGAGGTAGGGGGTAAAGAGCGATAGTGCGCCCGGAACCAGGCAGTCCATCGCGGTTCCCCGAAGCGACGCGGTGAGGATCGTCGAGAGTGCCGCGAACGAGATCGGCGTCTCCGCCGCGTAATGGCGGTTCGAGCGCCGGCGCTCGATCACGGCATCGATCGGATCGGTGGGGAGCGCCGCGGCGTCCAGTGGCTGTAGCGGAGTCGATGCGTCGCCTGGCGGCGGCAGGGACGGGACGAACGCACCGGCTCGCCAGGCGCGGGCCTCGGCGCCGGAGGCAAGCGACGAGGCCGCGTGCATCGCGCCAATTTCCGGAAAGACAATCTCCCGTTGCGAGAGCGGCATGGTGGGCAGGGCGAGAGGGCGGATCTCGGGCGACTCCGGCGGCGGGTCGGCTGACCGGCCCAGGGCGACGAGGCTCACCGCCGCCTCCCGCTCGCCGTCGACGTCGAGCAGGGCGTTGATCTCCGCATCTGCGAACCCGAGCACCACCCGCGCCGGGAGTCGCGCGTCGGCAGCCACGGCGAGAAGGTTGGCGAGCGCGGTCCCCGCGTCCCAATAGACGTGCCGATAGGCGCGGGCCTGATAGCGCCAGGCGTTACGCCAGAAGGTGCTCGTCCAGACGGCGATCACGGGTGCGGCGGCAGTTGCCGGCTCTTGCCCGGTCGCCGCGACGACGGCCGCCCGGTA
>DASUQU010000408.1:0-4801 GCA_036280495.1 Thermomicrobiales bacterium
CAACGACCCCAAAAACCAGCGTGCCTGGAGTGCTCTTCCTGGAGATCGACGGCCTCGCCGAGCCGATCCTGCGCCGGGCAATTGACCAGGGAGACATGCCAACGCTGGAGCGTTGGCTGACCACCGGAACCCACCGGCTCCTCGGCTGGGAGCCGGATCTCTCATCCCAGACCTCGGCCAGCCAGGCCGGTATTCTCCTCGGTGACAACACGAACATTCCCGCCTTCCGCTGGTATGACAAACCGGCGGGCAAGCTGATGGTCACCAGCAAGCTGGCGACGACGAGCGACGTCGAGCACCGGCTGTCGACCGGCCGAGGGTTGCTAGTTGACGGAGGCGCTAGTCGCTGGAACATCTTTTCCGGCGATGCGCCCGATTGTCTCTGCACCTATAGCGCCGTCGGCGACAAGAAACGGATCACGTCGCGCGCGTACGTCGCTTTCTTCACCAGCCCGTACACCTTCGCCCGAACGCTGGCACTCTTTATCGGCGACGTTACTCGGGAGCGGCGACAGGCGCGGGCGCAGGTGCACCGAGACGAACGCCCCCGCATCGATCGGCATTTCAAGTACGCGCTCGTGCGCTCCGGCACGACGACGGCCATGCAAGAAGCCGGCGTGTTCATGCTGATCTCAGACATGTTCCGGGGTGTACCGGCTGTCTATGCGACCTTTTTCGCCTACGATGAAGTCGCGCATCACTCCGGGATCGACCGGCCGGATGCTTTTGCGGTCCTTCGCACGATTGATGGGGCTTTCGCTCGCCTGGAGCGGGCGGCAGCCGCTGCGCCTCGTCCTTACCACTTTGTCGTTCTCTCGGACCACGGCCAGAGTATGGGTGCTACGTTCAAGCAGCGTTACGGGCAGACGCTGTCCGAACTGGTCACGGATCTGGTCTCGCCCAATCACCAAGTCAACGGTTTCGAGTCAGCTGACGAAGACGATGGTTACGTCAACCTTGCCTTGACCGAGGCGGCACGTCAGGACAGCCGGACCTCTCGTCTTCTGCACCGTGCGCTGCAAGGGCGAACGAGCAACGGCGGGATCGTCATCAGTGACGACCCGAAGAGCCCGCAGCAGTCCAGTGCCGCATCCGACACCGCCAATGTCGTCGTCCTGGCCTCCGGCAATCTCGGTCTGATCTCCTTCCCGGATTTGCCGGAGCGCATGACGTACGAGCAGATCGTCGACACCTATCCGGACTTGTTACGAGGTCTGGTCCGGCATGAGGGCATCGGCTTCGTGATGGTGAACTCGGAGAGCGATGGCGGGCTCGTTATTGGATCCAAGGGACTCTTCTACCTGGAGCACGACTACGCCGTCGGTATCGACCCGCTGACGCCCTTTGGCCCAAACGCCAAGCTCCACCTGAAACGGACCAATGGATTCGGGAACGCACCGGACTTCCTGGTCAACAGCCTATTGGACCCGGCCACCGGCGAAGTGGCCGCCTTCGAGGAGTTGGTCGGGTGCCACGGGGGACTCGGTGGGCCGCAAACCCAGCCGTTTGTGCTCTACCCCGCAGCGTTCACGGCGCCCGAAACGCCGATCATCGGAGCGGCGGCGCTGCATGCGGTACTGAAGAGCTGGCTCAATGCTGTGCGAGGCCGTTCAGCCGGTCTCCCGGTCCAGACGACAATCACCTCGTAGCGCTCACGCGACCCATCCATGCGCCGAGAACGTCTCTTTGATCGTCTGGGACAACCGTGGGCTGCCCGCCCCGGTCAGGAGGTCTGTCTGAAGCAAACCTGTCGCGTGAAGCCAGCGGCAGAAGGAGCGGAGGGAGGACTGTACGCTCTTGAGCGACGCCGTGCTCGACGGCCGGGCACGCGCGGTGGTCTCGGTCCCAGTCGGCGGGGTACGGCGTCGCCGCCCGCTCCGCGGCCGATTCAATGGCTTTACGAGTTGGTAGCGGTGCCAGCGCAGGGTGGCCTCGGCGCACCGCTGGTCCGAGAGGTGAAACAGGTACTGATCGATGAGCTGCTCGAAGGGCGGCTTGTGCCGTCCGCGTGCCATAGCGATACTTCGCGTGCGTTGGGTATCCGGGCACGCGCAGTACGTGGAACCTCATGCTCACTTCGGGAGGGGGCGGCCGACGACCGGATTAGCTCCGGTCGTTTTCCCTGGTTTGACACGGAGATCTTGGAGTCTGGTACGCCTGGCAGGATTCGAACCTGCGGCCTTTGGGTCCGCAACCCAACGCTCTATCCCCTGAGCTACAGGCGCGCATCACGCATTTTACACCAGAAAGGTAACGACCCGCCGCGGCGGGTCACCTGGGGCGGGAAGGGAGGGATTCGAACCCTCGGAGCGCATTTTCTGCGCTCAACCGCTTAGCAGGCGGCCCCATTCGACCACTCTGGCACCTCCCCAGGTGGCTCTGTCCACGGCTGGCCAGCGGCGTCGCGTGCACAGGATTCCGGCAGAAAAGTTTACCACGCGGCCAGGGCCGACCCCCGATTCCGCTGTTGCTCACGCCGGTGAAAACCCCCACCACGAGGTGGCACCACTTCGGCGCTGCCCTTGCGACGTTGGTGGACATTGCTGCGCCGCACCTTCTAATGCCGGCGGCACCCGCAGTCGCGACGCTTGTTCGTAGGCGTAGGCGATACCAATCAACTCGGCGTCGGCGCGAGACCGCCCGATGAACGTCACCGAGAATGGCGCGCCGCCGGGATAGAGTCCAGCCGGAACCGCGATGGCAGGGAACCCGGCGAACGGGTAGATCAGTGACTGCAGCGTGTCAATTCCGACCAGGACGTCGAGCTCGTCGGCGTCGAGAAGACCGGTGAGATAGTCCCGGGCCTGCTGGCGGTTGGAGCGGGAGATCTGGCGTGCCTCTTGCTCGCCGAGCGGACTCCAGAGGCAGTCGCGGAGGCGGTCCTGCCCCCACGGTGCGTAACGGCCAGGATTCTCATCATTGAAGGCGATCACGTCGGCCAGCGTTCGCGCTGGCGCGTCGGTTGCCGCCAGGTAGGCGTTGACGCCCTCTCGCAGCCCCCAATTGAACTCGGGTACGAAACCAGGTCCTTCGAAATCGAACGGCGCCGGCCGGATCACCACAACCTTGGCTCCGGCAGTCATCATGGCCTGCACCACGTTCGTCAAGCCCGAGTTGGCGATGATCCACTCGTCGTCGGCTGGACCCGTCAGTCCGATCCCGATCAACCCGATCCGCTTGCCACGCAACGCTTCCGGATCGAGCGCGCCCATGAAATCGGTGCCGTGCACGCCTTCGGCGCGGTCGGAATGGCGATCCCGGATATCGCGCGTCCGGGTCATCGCGGTCAGCGCCGCGGCGACATCCGTCACCGTCCGTCCGATCGGGCCGGCGGTATCACATTCATCGGTGATGGGAACGACCCGATCGCGGCTCACCAGTCCCAACGACGGGCGCATGCCGACGACGGAAGCTCTCGCGGAGGGGGCGACGATCGAGCCAGCCGTTTCGGTGCCGACAGTGATCGCCGCCAGATTCATGGTGACCGCGACCGCCGAACCCGTCGACGAGCCGAACGGATCGATCCCGGGGCCATAAGGGCTGACGACTTGGCCGCCCAGCGCACTGAAGCCGCTCGGCGCGACGTACGACATCCAGTACGACCACTCGGAGAGGTTGGTCTTGCCCAGGATGATGGCGCCCGCCCCGCGCAAGCCGGTGACGAGATGGGCGTCGCGGTCGGAGTGGGCGGTGCTCAGCGCAGCCGCGCCGGCGGTCGTATGCAGGCGATCGCCGGTGCCGATGTTGTCCTTGAGCAAGATGGGGACCCCGTGCAGCGCTCCCCTCACCCGACCGGTTGATCGCTCGGAATCCAAGCGGGCGGCAATGTCGAGCGCCTCCGGGTTCAACTCGATGACCGACCGCAGGTGAATCGCATCGAGTCGCCGGATACGATCGACGTAGTACGCCACCAAGTCGGACGCGCTGTAGCGGCCCGCCGCGAAGTCTGCCTGGAGTTGTGGAGCGGTCGCTTCGAGGACGAAAACGTCGAGGCGGCAGCGCTTCTCGGGCGTCAGACCCGACAGCGCCTCTGCAAAGGGTCGGAAATCGAGCGGGCGACGTGGAGGCAGAGATACGGTCGGCGCGGCCCGCGCGTACGTGGCTCGCCGGGACGCGCCACACGCCGCAAGCGCACCCAGCGCGCCCTTGATGATCGTCCGCCGGTTGCATCCACCCACTGCGCGCCCTTCCCCGGTGGCGGGTCAGCGATGCCGGCGCCGATCCCTTCCGCCGGGGAAATTCTAGAAGCATCCTCCTCTGCCGCAAGGTTCGCTCGCGGGCCGCGCCACTCCAAGACCGGGGAATGAGGACTCATGGGGCTCTCTTCCGCGCGATGCGCTCGCACTCGCCACTGCCGTGAGGCGCGATCCACCGCCGCGGCTGTGAGGGGCGCGTTGACGTCATTCCGGTGCTACGTGATCAGACCCAACCACCGCCCGTAGGAATGCTGGCCACGAGCGCGAGGAGGACAAATGCGGGATACACGAAGGCCAGCGGACGGACCTGTTCACAGGAAAAGGATCGCTCGCCCGGGGCGAAATAGGTGGTCTGGTAGCGCAGGTTTTGCTGTGGGTAGAGCCAGGGGTTGTTGGCCAGCATAGCGGTGAACATCACGATCCACGAGTGGACACCGGCCGAGGCAGCGGTGGGTATGAGTGCTGCACCGGCGAGGTGAGGTGGCTCATCCGTCGTGAGAGATGCACCGCCTGTGCCAGTGATTCGCTTTCACGACGTGCGTCACACGGCGGCAACCATCTTGCTGTCGTAGGGTGTTCACGTGAGGCTCGCCTCCGAAATGATT
>DASUQU010000409.1:0-29081 GCA_036280495.1 Thermomicrobiales bacterium
GAGCGGACTCAGCCGTCTGACGCTCCTCGCTCAGGAGCGGCGTGATGTGCTGCTCAGGTTGCAGGAAGTCACCGTCGTTCGAGACGAACCAGCAATTGCGGCTTGAATCCAGCGACGCTTCTGGCCGATTCAGCAACCGTCAGCGCGCCACGAATCGAGGGCTCGTTGGACATCGCCGATCGTCTGGCGAGGTAGGGGAATCTCCGGCCAGTCCGCGGCAACCGCTTCGGGTGACGCGTCAGTTTCACGAAACGTTGCGAGTTGCGACCGGCTGAGCGGGGCGGCGACGAGGCCGGTGGTGGGGTGGATGGAGTAGGGCACGCGGAAATTCGCACTGTCCTTCAGGATGTACTCGTCGAAGAGCAAAGCGTTTGGATTTTCTCGGTCGGCTGAGCCGGTGGTAATCGCTTGTTTCCCGGCTCCGACCGTATCCCAGATCACTGACGCCTTGGGATCACTGGTCAGTCGACGCTCGACTTTGCAGGCGACAGCACGGACGACGGCCCGTTCGAGTTCCCAGAGGGCGTCGTCTTCAAGACCGTCGAGGTCTGGAACATCCCACATGAGGTGGAATCCATCCGATCCCGAGAACTTTACGAGCGTGTCGATGCCTTGCTCGGCCAGGACATTCGCAGCGTGGGTTGCGGCAAGCTGAGCCATCTCAGTCGGCAGGTTCCTGGAATCGATGTCGATCACGAACCAGGCCCCGCGATCTTCGGATCGAATGTGTGCATGAAGACCCACCGCGTGCTGCCGCGCCCAGTTGACTAGCGAATCACGATCGGCAATGCGAATCCACGTGTCATCGCCGCTACCGCCCGTGTGACGTCGGTAGACGATTCCCTTGGTCCTCGGAAATCGCTGCTCGATGGCGATCTGGCGTCCCTGCAGAAACGGAAGGATCCGGTCGGCTATGGTTGCGTAGTAGTCGAGGTATTCAGGCGCCATGATTTTTCCGCTGGCGCAGTGAGCTTGCATCGGTAGGCGGCCCCGCATCGAGATTTCGAGGACCGAACGCTTGCGGCAAGAGTTCGTCGAGCCAGACCCGCTCACCTGAGCCACGATCGTCGAGGATGATCACCATGTCCGACGAGCCTGGCCTGAACTCGTTGAGAAACTGCCGGCATGCTCCACAGGGCGTTGTTCGGGGAACCTTCGTCGCCGACACCGCGACCGCGACGATCTCCCTATGCCCGGAGCTTACGGCGCCGGTCGCGGCCACGCGCTCTGCGCAGATCGTCAACCCGTAACTTGCGTTCTCGACGTTGCAGCCGGTGTGAATGGACCCATCTGCAGTCAGCACGGCCGCTCCGACGGGGAACCCCGAGTAGGGCACATAAGCCTGATCAGCCGCATCCCGTGCGCGGGCTAACAGTTCTCGCTGCGCTTTGCTGTCTATTGACAAGCTATCTTGTGGTCCCACCGTGAGGTTCCTCAGCGTTACTTCTGAGGAGCGCGCGCTCCTTCGGATGACAGGCCCAACTCGACTCACTCAACTCTGGTTGCTGCTGCAGTCCGAGGAACGTCCCGCGACTCGGCCGTGATCGTCTCCGATTCTCGCAAATAGCGAGCCCGCCAGGCAGTTTCCAGTTCGGTGTCGACCTTGACGAACGTCGCTGTCGCGGTGGCAACGAGCGCCCGATTACTTTCGAGCACCAATTCACCGACGGTAGTCACGAGGCGGCCCCGGGTTCCGGTCACACGCGCAGTCACAACCGTCGATTCGCCGACGGTGAGTGGTTGCCGGAACCTGATGCGCATGTCCCCGGTCATTGCCCAGAACCCAGCGCGGGCGGTGGCCCAGGCCATCGCCTCGTCGAGAACAGTGGAGATGATGCCACCGTGGATGATGCCACCGAAGCCCTGGTGGTCGGGACGGGGGACGTACTGGGCTCTTACGGAGTCACCGTCAGCCGCGAACCGCAGATGCAACCCGATTGGGTTGTCATCGCCGCAGCCGAAGCATTCGTGATCCGAGCGGACGATGTCAAATGGATCGAACGTGGCTCGCTGGGGGAATTCCGACATCGGCTACAACTCCATCAACTCGCTTAGCCGACGAAGGAGCCGGCTGCGTCTCGATTTGGTGCGCGATTCTTGACTACAGCGCTGGATGTCGCGAGGCTAATCACTCGCTACTGGCGCGTCGAGTCGGTGCGCTCTAAACTTGACCAAGAACTCAAGAATAACGTGGACCTGGAGCCAACCATGCCAACCTACCAGGAAATGCTCGAGCAAAAGCGAGCGAGCGTGCGCGAGGTGGACGCCCGGGAATCGGCGCGGCTCCGCGAGCAAGGAGCGATTCTTGTCGATATCCGCGAGCAAGACGAGGTCGACCAAGGGATCATTCCCGAGGCGATCCATATTCCTCGCGGATTTCTGGAGATGCGGATCGAAGAGACGATCCGCGACCGCGACACTCCCGTCGTCGTCTACTGCGCTGGCGGAGTCCGTTCCATCTTCGGCGCCGAGGCACTCACTGACCTTGGCTATCGAGATGTCGCCTCGATGGCCGGTGGATTCAGTGGATGGAAAGCGGCGGGACTGCCGTGGCGCGTTCCGCAGTCACTGACCCCCGATCAGCGGCGTCGCTACAGCCGCCACCTGCTCATCCCTGAAGTCGGTGAGGAGGGGCAGCGCAAGCTCCTCGACGCCAAGGTGCTCCTGGTGGGCGCGGGCGGGCTTGGTTCACCTGCGGCCCTCTATCTTGCCGCCGCTGGCGTTGGCACCCTCGGTGTTGTGGACGCCGATATCGTGGATGATTCAAACCTGCAGCGCCAGGTTATCCACACCACCGAGCGTGTGGGCATGCCGAAGGTCGAATCGGCGCGTATTGCGATCCAAGCATTGAACCCGGACGTGAACGTGGTGAAGCACGAGACCCGGCTCGATCAGAGTAACGTGCTTGACATCTTCGCCGATTACGACGTCATCCTCGATGGCACCGATAACTTCGCGACCCGGTATCTGATCAACGATGCCTGCGTCCTCCTCGACAAGCCGAACGCGCACGGGAGCATTTTCCGCTTCGAGGGACAGGCAACGACGTTCGTTCCGCACCAGGGGCCATGCTATCGCTGTCTCTTCCCCACTCCACCGCCGCCCGAGCTAGCCCCGAGTTGCGCCGAGGCCGGAGTGCTGGGGCTTCTTCCGGGTACCATCGGGCTCATTCAGGCCACCGAAACGGCCAAATTGATCCTTGGCATCGGCGAGCCACTCGTGGGTCGGCTGCTGACGTACGACGCACTCGAGATGGAGTTTCGTGAGCTTCGGCTGACCCGTGACCCGGAGTGTCCGATGTGTGGACCCGGCGCTCCGACATCGCTGGACGAGATCGAGTACACGGATGTCGGCTGCCTGATTCCGGCACTCGCTGTCCACTAGTAGGCGGACGTTCGTCAGTGTGACTGACGTCAACCGGGACCGAGACCCATACGTTCCCGCACCTGAGCCATCTTGACGGCCGCGCGCGTGCGAGCGCTTTCAGCGCCATCCTGGAGGATGGCTCGGGCAACCTCCGGGTCCTGGTTCAGGTCGGACAGTCGAGTCTGAATCGGCGCGAGCGACGAAATCACGACCTCGGCGAGATCGCTCTTGAAGGCCCCGTACCCTTTTCCGACGTATCGAGCTTCGATCGCAGGAATTGGGTCTCCGCTGAGAAGACTGTAGATCGTCAGCATATTTGTTAGCGCCGGTTTATCCGGCGTGGCAACGACCTCGCTACCAGAATCGGTGACCGCACGCCGGATCTTGCGACGAATGGTATCCGCGTCATCGGTCAGCGCGATCGTGGCGTTCGGGTTCGCATCACTCTTGCTCATCTTCTTGGTGGGATCTTCGAGCGACATCACCCTGGCGCCCGCAGTCTTGATGTCGGGTTGCGGCAGGACGAACGTCTCGCCGTAACGGGTGTTGAAGCGAGCGGCGACGTCGCGCGTTAGCTCGATATGCTGTTTCTGGTCCTCACCAACGGGCACGCGATTCGTGTCATAGAGCAGAATGTCGGCCGCTTGCAGAACCGGGTAAAAGAGGAGGGCGGCACTGACTTGTTCGTCTTTGCTACCAGCCTTGTCCTTGAACTGGGTCATGCGACGGAGCTCGCCGTACTGCGTCACCGAGCTGAGCAGCCAACAGAGCTCGGCGTGTTCACGAACATCCGACTGGACGAAGATGACCGACTGAGACGGATCCAGACCTGAAGCAAGCAGGACATTGGCGAGACCGAGGATGTTGGCTCGTAGCGCATCCCTCGTGGTCGGCTGCGACAGGGCGTGAAGATCGACGATGCAGAAGATATTGTCGAACTCTGATTGCTGGCCAACCCAATTGCGAATTGCCCCGAGGTAATTGCCGAGGTGGAAATTGCCGGTCGGCTGAATCCCCGAAAAGACCTTTTGACGATCTGCACGGGCGACCGCGACCGACTTGTCCGTCAACGCCACCTCGCCGGTTGCATGTGCGCTAACCACGATTCCTCCCTGCCCCAGTTTGCTGCTGGTGTCTGACAAGCGACAGGATTATAGGCAGCAGTGCCGTGCGAATCGCGCTACCTCGACGCTTGTGGCATGTGTATGGACTCGATACCAAGGGCGGCGACTAGGGAGCAATTGTTGTTTCAGTAAGCCAGATTAGGCCGAACTCGCGCATGCTCTCGATGACGCCAAGCAGCGCGACTCCCCTGTCCGTCAGCCGGTACTCGACGCGCGGCGGCATTTCCGCGAAGCATGCCCTAGTGACGACTCCGGCCTCTTCCAGACGGCGCAGGCGATCCGAAAGCGTCTTTGGACTGATTCCTCCGAGCGACCGCTGCAGCTCACTAAAGCGCCGGCAACCGGGCGCCAGATCACGGACGATCAGCGGCGTCCAGCGGTCACCGATTAATGTTGCCGTGCGCTCGATTGGGCAGCATCCGCTGCGGGAATGTTCCATTGACGTCCTGGTGGGAATAGACCGATCCAGCGCGAGCCGATAGGCGAGCGAATGACTCGCGAGATAGCGTCCAGGCTACGATAGCACGCCGCCGACGCTGCAGTGGATGAGGAGCGCTAGAGTCCGCAACTCGAACGAATTCTGGCCCATTGCCTGCCGAAAGGAGCTATGTGAGCAGAGGGGTCTGGACGCGGAAACTGCCCATTGCGGAGGGTCGGATGCGGGTCGCATCACCAGTTCTGCTGGGCGTCGTGGCCGACACGCACATCTCACCGACCGCGAGAGGACGTTCACTGCAACCAGTCGTCGAGCTGTTTCGCCGGGCGAACGTGGAACTCATATTGCATGCCGGTGATGCCGGTCACGCCTCGGTCATCGAGAGCTTGCAGCAGGTGGCTCCAACTGTCGCGGTACGGGGCAATGCTGACCCGCTCGACCTGATCGAGACGCTTCCTGATCGTGTCTGGATCGATAGCGGCTCACGCGTCGTGCTGCTGCTGCATGGGCACCACGGTAAGACGGCGCTGAAAGCGGCTCGCGCCGCCGCCAGTCCTGACGTCGACTTGATCGTATTCGGTCACAGTCACAAACCGCTCATTGATCGGGAAGGAAAAACGATCCTGTTCAATCCGGGTTCGCCGACAGAACGGCGCTGGAATCCGCATTTCGGCGTCGGGCTCGTTCGAGTCTCCGATGCCGAGGTCGAGCCCGAGCTCGTCCTGTTCGACGATATTCGTCATCTGGCGAATTTGGCACTTTGAGGCGGTAGGCGGTTTCGTACACCGGTGCCACTGGCCGTCGGGTCGAACCGAGGGTCTGCCACGCTGCCACCGGTGACCTTGTGGGCGAGCGTCAAATCCTAAGCTCGGGACGTGGCGCTTTCGCGATTTGCGTTCGTTGAGCGGTGAATCTAGCATGCGGCCGCCGGGTCGTCGGTTGGCGGCGAAGCGTAGTTAGTCGACCCCCGAGTACGCGCTGCTGGAGCTGCATCATGTCCGTCAATTTTCGTTTGCCAGGTCCAACACCGTTGCCGCCGCAGGTGGTTGCCGCGTTAGGGCGCGAGATGATCCCGCACCGCGGACCTGCATTCCGCGCGTTGTATCGTGAGACGCTCAAGCTGGCACGCGAGGTCCATCGCACCGATGGCGATGTCCTCACTTGGCCGGCCTCAGGCTCGGCGGGTTGGGAAGTCGCGGCAGTGAATCTCCTGTCGCCTGGCGACCCCGTGCTGGTCGGCGTCAACGGACACTTCGGCGAGCGGTTTTCCCGCGTGGCGGGTCGCCTTGGACTTGACGTGCGGCGTATCGACCTCGAGTGGGGTGAGGCGATTCTCCCCGCGCAGCTCCACCTGGCGCTCGAAGCGCATCCGGACGTAAAAGCGGTGTTTCTCGTCCATAACGAGACGTCGACCGGCGTGACCAACCCGTTGCGCGAGCTTGCTTCAATCGTGCGCGAACATGGTGCCTTGCTTGTGGTCGACGCCGTCAGCGCCGCGGGTGCGTTGCCACTGGATGTTGATGCATGGGGTCTCGACTTCCTATTTTCTGGTTCACAAAAGGCGTGGATGTGTCCACCCGGGCTGCTGATCGTCGCCGCTGGGCAGCGGGCGTGGGCAGCGCACGAACAGTCCGACTACCGACGTTTCTTTTGGGACATGAGCGACGCCAAGAAAGCGGCCGAGCAGGGCATGACACCGACAACGCCGCCGCTCTCCATGATTTACGCGTTCCGGGCGGCGCTGGGCATGATCGTCGACGAAGGTATCGAACAGGTATGGGAGCGCCATCGTCGCCTAGCCACATTGACGCGAGAGGGCATCAAGGCCGCAGGGTTGCAGCTATTTGCTCAGCCCGGCTTTGAAAGCGACTCAGTTACCGCTTTTCGGCCGCCTTCGGATGTCACGGCCGGGGAAATTCTGGAATTGCTTCGCCGGGACTATGGTGTCGAGGCCCAGGGTGGCCAGGCTTACTTGGCCGACCGGATTATTCGAGTCGGACACATGGGCTGGGTGCATGAGCCGGAGATGCGGCAGGCAATCGATGCGATTTCCGACGCGTGCGCCCGGCTCTCAGCATCTGACCGCGAGCCAGCGAAACGCAATCGAGTCGCCGCAAGTACCGCAACGGCCTAGTTGCGTCAGTTCTTGCCTACTCGCTATACTTACCGCTCTGGCTTTCCGAATTAGCTGGCCCTGACGGTGGGGATAGCTCCGGGAAGCTTGCGGCATGTTCGGATTCTGGAAGGCCATATGGACGGTAGTGACGTGAGCGAGCAGACGAACCAAACAGCGGTGGAAGAGGCCGTGCCGGAAGGTGTGGCTGCCGACGTCGCCGCGTCCGCTGTTGAAGTGGCCGAAGGATCCGCCGTGGCGACGGCAACGACCGCTGAGTCAACCACAGCCTCTGATGAGGGTGATCTCGACACGGCGTCGCTCATGGAGCAATTTCTCAACGACCCCAGTCACGACTACAAGAGTCTGAAGTATGGGGACGTCATGGACGGGGTGATTATGCACCTCGACCGCGAGGAGATTCTGGTCGACATTGGCTCGAAGTCAGAAGGCATTGTCCCCTCGCGGGAGTATTCGAGCCTTTCTCCCGACGAACGCCAGGCGCTGTCAGTCGGCGACACCATCTTGGTCTTTGTAGTCCAACCGGAGAATGCCGAAGGTCACGCGGTAGTCAGCATCGACAGGGCGCGACAGGAAAAGAGCTGGCGTCGATTGCAGGAGCTCCACGAGGCCAACGAGGTCATCGAAGCTGAAGTCACCAACTACAACAAGGGTGGACTTCTGGTGAACCTCGACGGCGTGCGGGGCTTCGTTCCCGCCTCCCAGGTGACGGAGATTCGCGGAGGCGACGAAGCGAGCAAACAGGCCGATATGGCACGCCTGATCGGGAGCTCGCTGCCGCTGAAAGTGATCGAGATCAATCGCCATCGAAATCGTCTCATCCTCTCCGAGCGCCAGGCGGTGCAGGAGCGGCGAGATGTGATGAAGGAGCGGTTGATCGACGAGCTGAGCGAGGGCGAAGTCCGCAAAGGGCGCGTCTCCTCGATCTGCGACTTTGGTGCCTTCGTCGACATCGGCGGAGCGGATGGATTGGTCCATCTCTCGGAGCTTTCCTGGAGCCGGGTCCGGCATCCAAGCGAAGTGTTGCGAGTAGGCCAGGAAGTCGACGTCTACGTCCTGGGCATCAATGCGCAGGAAAAGAAGATCGCGCTTTCGATCAAGCGGACCCAGGCCGAACCTTGGAGCCGGGTCGCGGCAGCCTATGAGGTTGGTCAGCTTGTTCGCGGCACCGTGACCCAGCTTGCCAACTTCGGAGCATTCGCGCGGATCGAGGATGGCATCGAAGGGCTCATCCACGTGTCCGAGCTCGTGGACGATCGAGTGTCGCACCCCAAGCAGGTTGTTTCCGAAGGAGATGATCTGCTCTTGCGGATTATTCGCATCGATCCGCAGCGAAGACGCATGGGTCTTAGCCTACGTCGTGCGCTCGACACACCCGACACCGAGCTCGAGGCTGTGTTTGGGCCGGAGGCGCTGCGGGAACGCGATGAGCTGATCGAGCGCATCCGCGTTCGTCTGGAGGCCGAAGGGATCGAGCTGGGAGACGCTTTCTCCGGAGAGTCCGCGGGGACCCCAGAAGAGGATTCGGCTGATGAGGTAGACGCTGGGACGTCACCCGCGGTGGCGACTGTCGCCGAGGTGGTACCTGAACCAAGCGTCGACGAGGAGGAGGCGCCCGCTGCGCCGCCCGCCTCGGCACCACGACAAGCGGCCCAACCAAAGCCCCGTAAGGAATCGTCTCGACCGGCAGTCGATCTTCCCGAGGAGCTGGATGGCGAGCTGTCCGCGATGGCTATGGCTTTTGCCATGGCGGGAGCGCCGGCCGACCTCGTGGCGGAGGCATCCGGGGAAGGTGACACCGATGTGTCGCCGGATGCCGAGGGCGGAAAGGCCGAATAAGGTCGCCTCCTCAGCCGGCGCGGCTTGACAACGAACTTCCGTAGATTCAGTACATCAAGAGTGGGCGGCAGGCTACCCTGGCCTGCCGCTTGCGCATACGCTGGAACGGTAGAGGGGCGCGCGACGTTGCTTTTAGTGCATGGCGCGCGAGACACCCTTATTCAGGACGACTATCATAGAGGCAACAGCGGCGGTGGCGGCATTGCCGCTGACCGAGGGCGACGGGAGATCCACGGATGTCTGACAAGTTCGACAAGTTTACGGAGCGCGCCCGGAAGGTGCTGACGCTTGCGCAGGAGGAAGCGCAGCGTTTCAACCACAACTACATCGGAACTGAGCACCTCCTTCTGGGTCTTGTGCGCGAGGGTGATGGTGTCGCCGCTCGGGTCCTGAGCAACATGGGCGTTCAGCTGCCAAAGGTTCGTTCTGCCGTTGAATTCATCATCGGCCGCGGCGAAACGATGGTCATGGGCGAGATCGGGCTGACTCCCCGGGCGAAGAAAGTCATCGAGTTGGCGGTGGACGAGGCACGGCGCCTGAATCACCACTATATCGGGACGGAGCACCTGCTCCTGGGTCTGGTGCGCGAGGGCGAGGGCATCGCCGCCGGTGTACTGGAGAGCCTGGGTGTGAATTTGGAGAAGGTTCGCGCACAGGTGATGCAGGTGGTGAGCCAGAGCCCGTCATACAGTCAGAGCAAGCAGCAGACGAAGACGCCTTATATGGACGCGCTCGGCGTCGATCTCACCGAGGCAGCGAGGACCGGCAAGCTCGGTCCGCTCATCGGTAGAACGACCGAGATTGACCGGGTGATGCAAATCCTTTCACGTCGAACCAAGAACAACCCAGCCCTGATCGGCGAGCCCGGGGTTGGCAAGACGGCAATTGTCGAGGGCTTGGCGCAGCGCATCATCAGCGGCGACGTTCCGGAGCAGCTGCAAAACAAGCGCCTCATAGCGCTCGACATTGGCGCGCTGGTTGCGGGCACCAAGTACCGTGGCGAGTTCGAAGAGCGGCTGAAGAAGATTGTCGGGGAAGTCAAAGAGACCGGCAGCATCCTCTTCATCGACGAGCTGCATACGTTGGTTGGAGCGGGAGCCGCCGAAGGGGCGGTCGACGCCGCCAACATTCTCAAGCCCGCGCTCTCGAGAGGTGAGCTGCAGACGATCGGCGCGACGACACTCGACGAGTACCGCAAATACATCGAGCGAGACGCGGCGCTGGAGCGTCGGTTCCAGCCGGTTCAGGTTGACGAGCCGAGTGTGGAGGAGACGATCCTGATCCTCACCGGGGTCCGTTCCCTTTACGAGGACCACCATAAGCTCAAGATCACTGATGAGGCATTGAAGGCGGCCGCTAACATGGCGGCGCGCTATATCACCGACCGCTTCATGCCCGACAAGGCGATTGACCTGATCGACGAGGCATCGTCGAGAGTCCGCATGTATCGCTCCGCGGCCCCGCCCAGTCTGAAAGAAGCGCTGGCCGGTCTGCAGTCACTGAATCGGGAATTAGACGCGGCGGTGTCCAATCAGGAATTCGAGTTGGCCGCTGAACTGCGGGATCGAGAGCGAAAACTGCGCGACCGCATCGATTCGCAGGAGCAAGAGCTGCGCGACGCTAACTCCTCAGACGAGATCTATGTTACCGAGGAGGACATCGCGAGCGTCGTTTCAATGTGGACCGGCATTCCTGTCGTCCGTATTGCCGGCGAAGAATCAGAGCGGCTTCTCAAGATGGAAGACTCGCTGCACCACCGGATCATTGGCCAGGACGAGGCAATCACCACGCTGGCGAAGGCGGTTCGGCGAGCGCGTGCCGGGATCAAGAATCCGAAGCGCCCGATCGGGTCGTTCATCTTCCTCGGTCCCACCGGGGTCGGCAAGACTGAACTTGCGAAGGCGCTCGCGGAGTTCATGTTCGGGTCCGAGGAACACCTGATCAAGATCGACATGTCTGAGTTCATGGAGCGGCACGCTGTGAGCCGCCTGGTCGGCGCACCTCCGGGTTATGTTGGTTATGAAGAGGGCGGTCAGCTGACCGAAGCCGTTCGTCGTAAGTCGTACAGCGTCATTTTGCTCGATGAAATCGAGAAGGCGCACCCGGAAGCGTTCAACATGCTTCTCCAAATCATGGAGGATGGCAACCTCGCTGACGCCAAGGGCCGCAAGGTCGATTTCCGCAACACCATCATCATCATGACCTCCAACGTCGGCGCGGAGCAAATCAGCCGGGACATGAATCTCGGCTTTGCTATGAAGGAGGATGAAGAGAAGACAAAGGCGCGAGAATACGACCGGATGCGGGAGAAGGTCACGGCACAGCTCAAGCAGACGTTCCGGCCGGAGTTCCTCAATCGCATCGACGCGGTGGTCGTCTTCCATTCGTTGGCAAAGGAGCAGATCCGCCAGATTGTCGAGCTCGAGCTCGACCGCGTCCGCAAGCAGCTCTCAGAGCAGGAGATCGAGCTCGAAGTGACCGAGGCCGCGATGGATCTCCTTGGTGACCGTGGATACGACCATACTTACGGGGCTCGCCCGCTCCGGCGGATCATCCAGAACCTGATCGAGGATCCGCTTGCGGAGGGAGTTCTCGACTCTCGCTTCCAGGCTGGGTCAACAGTCCGAGTCGATGTTGAAGATGATCTCCTCAAGCTCGAGCTGGCCACAGCCGACAAAGGAGAGCTCGCGGGAGTGTCGTAGGCCCGCAATCAAACTCGAATTGGATCGGTGGGGCGGCCCTGGGGCCGCCCCATCCTGTCGCAGTCACACCGATTGAATCATCGTCGAACTAGCGGGGATGCCGTGGCCAAAGTCAAGACAAGCTTCATCTGCCAGCAATGTGGCGCCTCCAGCCCCGCTTACCTCGGTCGGTGTCCGGGGTGCGCTGCCTGGAATTCGATGATCGAGACGATCGAAGATCGGCCGCAACCGGCTCGAGTTACTGCGCGGCGTCCAGCCGCTCTGCCACAGCCACTGACCGCGCTCGGCGCGACCGCGGTCGAGCGTATTCATGTTCCAATCTCGGAGTTGGACCGTGTCCTTGGTGGGGGCTTGGTGCCCGGGACCCTGGTCCTCATCGGAGGGGACCCGGGGATCGGGAAGTCGACGCTGGTCCTACAGGCGGCAGCCGCGCTGGCCGGTGTGCAGGGACCGGTGCTCTACGTTTCGGCCGAGGAGTCGGCCCAGCAGATCAGGCTTCGCGCTGATCGCCTTGGACTCAGCACTGGAGACGTCCTTGTCCTCTCGGGTACTGACCTGGACGAGATTCTGGCGAGCGCCAATGCCGTGAGTCCGTCCCTGCTGATCGTCGATTCGATCCAGACGGTGTCTGTCGACGAGATCACGTCGGCGGCCGGTAGTGTTTCTCAGGTAAGGGAATGCACTGCTCGCCTGATGCAGTGGGGCAAGAGCCGGGACGTTCCCATTTTCATCATCGGCCACGTGACGAAGGAAGGTGCCATCGCCGGCCCCAGGGTACTCGAGCACATGGTCGATGCGGTTCTCTACCTCGAAGGCGAGCGACATGGGCACTTCCGGGTGCTGCGCGCGGTCAAGAATCGCTTCGGCTCAACCGACGAGGTCGGCGTTTTCGAGATGGCGGAGTCCGGGTTGCGGGAGGTGCGCAATCCCTCGGAAGCGTTTCTCGAGGAACGGAACGATAACGCCACCGGTTCAAGTATTGCCGTAACCGTCGAGGGGACTCGGCCAATTCTGGTCGAGGTCCAGGCATTGACCACACCCTCGGCGTTCGGGTTACCCCGGCGAAGCGCCAACGGTCTCGATACCGGACGCCTCCAATTGCTGGTCGCGGTGCTGCAAAAACGGGTCGGACTCGGACTCGGCAGTCAAGACGTCTATGCCAATGTCGTCGGTGGCATGCGCATCGGAGAGCCAGCGGCCGACCTCTCGATCGCTCTTGCGATCGCCTCGAGCTTTCGCGACCGTCCCATCGATTCACTGCTGGTCGCTGTCGGCGAGATCGGTCTTTCTGGTGAGCTTCGCTCGGTTGCCCAGGTCGAACGACGGCTCGGCGAGGCACGGCGTCTTGGCTTCGACAAAGCAGTCATACCTGCTTCGTCAGCCAAGCGCGGCACAACAGACGTGGCAGGATTGAAAGTCATTCGCGCGGACACCGTCGCCGAAGCGATTGACGCCAGCATCACTTCCGAGTAACGAGTCACCGCTGCCCCGCAAGCGAGAGGAGTTCGTCAGCCAGGCGAGCGGCAGCATCAGGTCGCGCAACGGTTCGGGCCGCATTGGCCATCCGCGTGCGCCGCTCGCGGTCGTCGAGGAGTGCCAGAATCTCCGTCCTCAGTCGCTCTGGCGTCGCCTCGGGTTGCTCGATCACAATCGCGGCCCCAGCGTCCGCGAGCACTCGGGCATTGAGCGCCTGCTCGTTGCCGCGCGCGTCAGGAAGGGGAATGAGGATAGCGGGTAGGCCAACGTAGGCGAGCTCAGCGATCGTGCCCGCCCCTGATCGTCCGATGACCAAGTCGGCCGCGGCGTACACGTCGGGTAGTTCGTCACCGATGAACTCGACGACGACGTAGCGGTGGCGAACCGGCTCCGGAAGCGATTCTCTCCGCTGCGCGAGATTGGCGGCATCCGGGTTCGCGTCGAGCGGTCCGGTCTGGTGAACGATCTGCGCTCGATCGAGAATACCCGGAAGCAGCGCCTCAATCCGCCGATTGATCGGGCTTGCGCCTCGCGCTCCGCCGGTCACATAGACAGTCGGCATTGCGGCGTCAAATCCAAAGCGCAGCAGGCCGCGGGAGCGCTCGCCGGCCGTCAACCCAACGCGGACGGGGTTACCGGTGACCACCACGCGACGATGAAGGCGAGACGCGAGTGGCTCTGTTCGGTCGTAAGAGACGGCGAGGACGTCGGCGAACCGCGCATTGATCCGATTGGCTAGTCCGAGGATCGCGGTCTGCTCATGGGTCAGCACCGGGGCGATGCCGCGAGCGGAGACGACGGCCGGGACACTGACGAAGCCGCCGGTGCTCAAGACGACATCGGGTCGGAATGCGGCCAGCGCTCGTCGCGCGGCCAGCACGCCGAAGGGAACACGCGTTGCGTCCGTGATGTTTCGCAACGAAAAGTAGCGGCGGAGCTTACCAGTCGGTATGGCGATGAAATGAATGCCGGCTTCTTCCGCCGCCCGGCGCTCGACACCCTCACGACTGCCAATCCAGATCAGGTCCGCCAGTGCTCCGCGCCGCTGCAGCTCATCGATGACGGCCAAGGCTGGCAAGACGTGGCCGCCCGTGCCACCACCGGTAATCGCCAGGCGCAACCCTTGGCTGCTACCAACCATAGCCCAGACTCCTTATATTTCGGCCTCTGGCCGAGTATAAAGGTCGTGAACTTCTGGCACCGATCTGGCAAGGAAATTCGGCCGGTGAGGTGATAGCATCGGCTTGAGGGTAATGGCGTGACGCCGATGATCCCAGCGGCACGGTCTGGTACGATCCCGCGATCAGCGGAGGCTAGTGATGAATAAAAAGCAGCAGGACTCCCTTCGCAAGCGTCTCGAAGAGCGCCGGGCGGAGATCGAGAGCGACATGTCCTACATGGCAGCAGAGATGCGATCAATCGGCGTTGACCAGGACGAGGAAAACGGCAGCTTGGGGAACCACATAGCCGATGATGGCTCGAATGTCGCCGAAGCCGAGCGCATCGTGACGGTGTCGGAAGATCTGCAGCAAATTCTTGCCCAGGTCAACGCCGCGCTGGAGCGCATGAGCGACGGAACATATGGCACGTGTCAGCGCTGTGAGAGGCCCATTGGCGAAGAACGGCTAGAAGCGTTTCCCTATGTGGCCTACTGCATCGAGTGCCAGTCGATCATCGAGCGCGAGCAGGCGCTCTATGCGGGGGCGTAGCGACGCAATTCTGTTGGTAGCACTCGCTGCCTCCGTCGCCGCGCTCGACCAATTGACTAAGGCTCTCCTCGCATCCGCGATTGACTCCGGGCGCCTCGGGTCCCGGGTTGCGATCGTCGATGGTTGGCTCGCATTGGAATACACGGAAAATCGTGGCGCGGCATTTGGTCTCTTTTTAGGACTTGCGCCGATTCTCATTAGTGTATCGATCGCAATACTGATGGGCCTTCTCTGGCACTATTTGCGCCAGACACGCCCTTCGCTCTTGCAAACTCTGGCAACCGGCGCAATCGCCGGCGGCGCCATCGGCAACCTCGTCGACCGCATCAGACTAGGATATGTCATCGACTTCTTGTCGGTGGGGCCCTGGCCGAACTTCAATGTCGCCGACAGCGCGATCACGGTCGGCGCTCTGGTCCTGGTTTGGGGGTTGACGCGGCCAGCGTCGGGACTTCGCATCGGGCAATCGATTGACCAGTGAAGCGGATGTGCGACGACTGCGACACTACTCGTGCCGAAGAGGAAAGTGATGGGCTCGTTGAGCTACGCCCGGCTCCTGACGAACTAGGCATGCGCCTGGACCGCTACGTCGCAGATCAGTTGCCCGATCTGAGCCGCGGTACGGTCCAGGCGCTCATCGAATCTGGCCGAGTACTCGTCGATGGTCATCATCGGAAACCCAAATTCCGCATGACGCCGGGCGAGGTCGTATTGGTGGATATACCGCCTCCCCAGATCGACGAAATTCTTCCCGATCCAATCCCGCTCAAGATCGTGTACGAGGACGCGGATGTCATCGTGGTCGACAAGCCTGCCGGAATGGTCGTCCATCCCGCCCCAGGACACCCGAGAGGAACACTCGCGAACGCGCTCCTGGCGCACGTTCCGGGGATCTCCGTGGGCGGATCGCAACGGCCGGGAATCGTCCACCGGCTGGATAAGGACACCTCGGGGCTGATCGTTGCCGCAAAGACGGACAGGGGGCGCGCCGCTTTGGTGGCGCAGTGGGAAGACCGTTCGGTCGAGAAGACCTATCTTGCCCTTGTTTCTGGATCGGTGGGCGATACGGAAGCGACGATAGATGCCCCAATCGGCCGCGATCCCAAGAACCGGCATCGCATGGCCGTTCTGCGGTTAGGGCGGCCGGCGGTAACGCGGTTCCGGGGCATCGAGCAATTTCCGAACGCCACATTGCTGGAGGTCTCGATAGAGACTGGTCGCACGCACCAGATTCGGGTCCATCTTGCCTTCATCGGTCACCCAATCATCGGGGATCAGGTGTATGGGAGGCCGCGCCTCACGGATCCACAACTCAAACGGCAGTTTCTCCATGCCAGTGCGCTTGCATTTCAGTTACCTGATGGTTCCAGGGTGCGGCTGGAGTCGTCCCTGCCCAATGACTTACGGGCCGTGTTGGAGCAACTCCGTGCTGGATCCAAATCCTCGGCGTGACCCAACTGAGATCAGCAACCACGATCTCGATCTGGCCCGCGCTCGGATTCGGGAGCTCTTCTTCGCCGCCATCGAGGCGGTCGAGCCGTCGCGCGCGGTGCGGAACTCGCTCGCTTGGGAAGACGGACGCCTCATCGTGGGCGGCAAGACGCTCCCGGCTGTCAGGGATGTTCATGTCGTTGCGGTCGGCAAAGCGGCGGTTGCCATGGCGCAGGGCGCCGTCGAGGCACTGAACGGAATCATCGGGTCGGGCGACGTCATTACAAAAGAAGGTCACGCCGGAGCGCCGCTCCCTCCAGGGTTGCGGGTGCACGAAGCAGGCCATCCGATTCCCGATGAGCGCGGAGTCCGAGCAACCAACCTGATGATCTCTTCGTTGAACCGGCTCCGCCAGGGAGTCGTCTTGGCGCTCGTTTCCGGCGGCGGATCAGCGTTGCTGGAGGCACCTCGGAATAGAGTGACTCTTGCCGATATTGCGCATACGACCGACCTCTTGTTGCGCGCTGGGGCGCCTATCGAAGCCTTGAATGCCGTTCGCGCTCCCCTGAGCCGGGTCAAGGGCGGCGGCTTGCGCGCTGCAGCACCCAAATGCACCTGGGTAACGCTGATCTTGTCGGATGTCCTGGGCAACGACCCTCGCATCATCGCTAGCGGACCGACCGTGCCCGGGGTCAGGAGTCCGCGACTGGCGCTGGAGGTCATCGACCGTTACGGAATAAGAGAGCAGATTTCGGTTTCCATCCTTACGACGCTTGAGTCTGACTCAATCGAGCCGGAGCCTCAATACACAAATGAAGACGTATTGCTGGTTGTGGGTGACAATGCCGCGGCAGTCAGAGCGGCGGCAGGCAAGGCGGTTGCCCTCGGACTCGGGTGCCGAATCGTCTGGCAATCGGCGCAGGGCGAAGCCGCCGAGCTGGGGCGCGAGTTTGTCTCGGTCGTTTCGCAAATGCCGGACTCGGTGGACGTCGTCCTCGGAGGCGGAGAGGCAACGGTGACGGTGCGAGGGGATGGGCGAGGTGGCCGCAACACCGAGTTTTCGCTTGCGGCGGCGCTCGAGCTGGATCGCCGAGACTTGTCGGACTGGGTAGTTGCCAGCCTTGGCACCGACGGTCAAGATGCGATCACCGGATATGCGGGAGCAATTGCGGATGCAGCCACCGCCCGCCGAGCCGCCAACGCTGGGGTCGATCCGCTGGGGGCACTTGCGCAGAACGACAGTCTGAGCGTCTTTGAAGTAGCGGGAGGCGCCGTGCAGACTGGCCCGACTGGCACGAATGTCAACGACATCTACATTGCGCTGCGCGCGAAGAACCATACGGGCAGGGAAAGCGAGAGAGGAAACTGACGATGCAAGGGGCACGAGCGCTCGTCGACGTTCTCGTCGGATCCGGCGTCCAACATATATTCGGACTTCCCGGGGACACCGGGATGGCATTTTATGATGCCCTCCGCGACGCCCGGGGTGCAATCGAGCACGTGATGACGAGGGATGAACGATCGGCATCCTTCATGGCTGACGTTTACGCTCGGGTGAGCGGGCGTGTCGGCGTTTGCGAAGGGCCAAGTGGAGGCGGCGCCACATACATCCTGCCCGGTGTCGCCGAGGCGCATGGCTCTGCGATTCCTTTGCTCTGCTTAACTTCGGATACGCCCGTCGATCAGCAAGGGCGGGGCGTTCTCACCGAGCTGGACCAGGAGGGTCTCTTTCGCCCGGTAACCAAATGGAACACGCGAGTCAACTCCGCCACGACGATGGCGGAAGCCGCTCGCCGTGCAATCCGGATGGCAACCGCTGGCCGGCCGGGTGCAACTCATCTGTCGCTCCCCACCGATGTCCTGGAGGGAGAAACGCCCGACGCATCCGTTTATGGCGTCGCGGAGTTCGGGGCCGCCCCAGCGATGCGGGTAATTCCCGGCCAGGTGCTCGTCGAGCGGGCGGCGGCAGAGTTGGCGGCGGCTTCTCGTCCAGTCATTGTGGCCGGAGGAGGCGTGCTCACGTCGGGGGCATGGAACGAGCTCACTCTTCTCGGTGAGGCGCTGAACGTCCCGGTCGCCACGTCGATCAACGGCAAGGGCAGCATCGCCGAAACGAGCGACGTCGCGATCGGCGTCATCGGCGGTAACGGAGCGCGACCATATGCGAATGCCTGTGTGGCGGATGCCGATCTCGTGCTCTACGTCGGAACTCGAACCGACTCGACGACGACGTGCCACTGGACACTCCCGCCGATCGGGAGCGCCCCGAAACTCATTCAGATCGACGTCGAACCGTACGAGGTAGGGAACAACTATCCGTTGGTCGTCGGACTCATTGGCGATGCCAAATTGACCCTCGCCGCGCTTCTGGAGGCAATCGCTCGCCCTGACACAGTTGCTGCTCGCAATCAGCCCCGCATTGCCGCGCTGCGTGAAGAGCGGTGGCAATACTGGAATGAGATTGACCGGCAAGCGGCGGCACGTTCCCGTCCGATCAAGCCGGCTCAGGTCGTTCGCGCACTGCGCAATGCCCTCGATGACGACACGATCATCGTTGCCGACCCGGGCACACCGACGCCCTTCTTGAGCGCCCAGTATGAGCTGCGTCGCTCTGGCCGGACGACGGTCATCCCCCGCGCGCACGGGGGCCTTGGCTACGCCATCCCCGGAGTAGTGGGGGCCTGGTATGCGGGCAACGGCCGTCGCGTCGTCGGCATGACAGGCGACGGAAGCTTCGGTATGTCGGTCGGCGAACTGGAAACAATTACCCGTCTTGGTTTGCCAATCGTCATCATCCAGTGCTCGAACGGCACATTCGGCTGGATCAAGGAGCTGCAGCACCTGTATCACGACGATCGCTACTTCGGCGTCGATTTCAATCCCGTTGATTATGCGGCAATTGCACGCGGGTTCGGTTTTGCCGCTGCTCAAGTGAGCGACCCCAACGACGTGGAACGTGCGGTTTGGGAAGCCATTGAAGATGGCCGGCCATACTTTCTCGACATCGTTACCGAGTCTCCGGTAACGGAAACGCCGCCGGTGGCGGCCTGGACCACAGCGGAGTCCAAACGGTCGGTTCCCGTCGGACCACGGCCGTGAGTGAGCGGCTGCCACTCGTCCTCGATGTCGACACGGGAACGGACGACGCCTTAGCTCTGGCCTACGCTGTAGCAGCTCCCGGGATCGAGCTCGTCGCGGTTACCACCGTCGCGGGTAACGTCGGCGTGGAAAAAACGACGGCGAACACGCTCTCCGTCCTCGACTGGCTTGGTGCGGACGAGGTACCCGTACACCGAGGCGCCAGCCGCCCCCTTGTCCGGCCGCATCAGGACGCGAGCTATTTTCACGACGAAAACGGCCTTGGGGGCGCGCAACTTCCGATATCAACACGATCCATAGGGGAGGACCGAGGACCGGCGGCTCTGATTCGCCTCGCTCGCCACCGTCCCGGCGAACTGACGTTGGTGGCGCTTGGACCTCTGACAAACCTGGCCATAGCCCTCAACGTCGAACCCGCGTTGCCTGAGCTACTGAAGGCGGTGGTCGTTATGGGTGGGGCGTATACCGTTGCCGGCAACACGACGCTGGCGGCGGAGTTCAATATCCTCGTCGATCCCGAAGCTGCGGATCAGGTATTCACGGCACCTTTTCCGAACCTGACGGCCGTTGGGCTCGATGTGACCGAGCAGGTCGCGCTGACCCGAGACGACTGGAACGGGGTCAACAACACCTCATCACTACCGCGCAGTGCACATCTCTTGCGTGAGGTAGGCAAGTCCGCATTCTCCAAGCTGAGCCAGGACCAGTTCTCGCTCCACGATCCGCTCTCGGTTGCGGTCGCGATAGACCCCTCTCTGATTGCGGTTCGCGAGTTGTCAATCGCGGTCGACACTGTGGAACCGAAACTCGGGCGTACACAGATAGCGGGACCCGGCAACGTACGCGTTGCCACCGCCGTTGACTCCGAGCGAGCGCTTGAAGACTTCCGGCGGACAATCGGCCTTCCCACCGCCCGAAACAGGGACATGAGAAACGACGTCGGCTAGTCGAGTCAGCATTTTCAGAAGCCGGTTCCTTGTGGTATCCAATCCGTTACCATAAGGACGCCCCGTCACGGTTCGTTCCAGACGCCGCGCAAACGGAGAGTCGAGGATGACCGAGATTGATTCCCTTATTGAACAAGCGCCGATCCAGGACCGCGACCTCCTGCAAAGGATGAGTCTCTATTTCGACGCGGTCGAGCACCGGCTGCGTCATGGTGAGGGCTGGCTCATTTTCAACGCGGGCCATCGCCGGGCGCGGCGGATCGCCGGATTCATCCAGCACCGCCTGACGGACCACACTCCGCCTGTCTCCTACTTCGTGATGCCATGGCGGGATTTTGCCCTGAGCGCGTTCGTCACCGAGGTGGGTCTGCCGAGCCTGGCTCCGGCAGTCGCAAACGACGCTCGGGCACGGGCTGAGTTCGACCTGGCAGCTCGGGTGACGTCGTCGACATGGACGCGAATGCTGAGCACCGACTTGCTGGTGGTTGAGGGCTGCAAACCGATCCAGCGCCATGAGGCTGAACTACTGGACCGAACACTCGAGAATCGGCAGTTACAAAAACTCGCGACGATCCTCATGACGCCCGATATGCCTTCACAACTCGAGGCCGACCTTGAGACGGTCGACCCTCACGGACACTACTGGCACAGCATTTTCGGGCGGATGTATGAGACGGGACTGGTGGCCATGTAGGAGTGGTGGCTACCTTTAGGCGGACCGTTCACAGACCACATCGGCTATTTGTTCGAGCATATCCCGAGTCTCTGGATCGGGCGTAGCCGCGACGTGTGTTTTCGACCGAGAGGCGAATTCGATCGCCTCGTCCATTGCCGCTTCCAGGGCACCGGAGTTTCGAATCTCCTTGACCACCCGCGCGACCTCGGCTGGTTCGGTGATTTCACCGGAAACCACGGACTGGAGCCGCAGAGCTGCGTCGGAAGCATCTGTGAGACTTGAGGCATAGATGATTGTTGGTAGTGTGACCGTCCCTTGGGTCAGGTCATGGCCGGCGGGTTTGCCGAGCTGGCTCGTTACTTCGCGCAAGTCGAGCACGTCATCGACGATCTGGAACGCCATCCCGATATCGGACCCGTATCGCCGAAGTGCCTGAACGGCGGATTGGGGAGCGTTCCCGATGACCGCGCCCATCTCCGCTGATCCGGCAAAAAGTGACGCGGTTTTCCCAAAAATCCTCCGCTCGTACTCCTCCCGGGACTGATCGAGTCGATGGGCAAAGAACATCTCGCGGAGTTGGCCGTCGCAAATATCCGCGAGCGTGGATGCGAAAATGCTGACAACCCGGGGACTGTTTGTGGCCGCCGCCAGCATGGCAGACTGGGCAAAGAGGAAATCGCCGAGGAGGATTACCGCGCCCGAAGGAAGGACGCTGTTGAGCGTCGGACGTCCACGCCGAATGCCAGCGCGATCGACCGTGTCGTCATGAACCAATGAGGCTGTGTGGAGTAGCTCCACGCCAGCGCCGGCGGTGACCAACGTTTGCCGATCATACGCGTATGCGCGCCCGGCGAGAAGCAGAACCAGGGGCCGCAAGCGCTTCCCTCCGGCTCGGACGAGGTCGAGGATGAGGTCGGACAAGCCCGGATAGTCAATCCGGACGGCTTCTTCCAGCCGCGATTGGACCAGGAGCAACTCGGGACGCATGGTGGCAAACACGTCGCGCGTCCGGATATCAACCATCGTCTACCCCGGACCGAAAACGCACGCAGCATGATCCTCGTAACGACACTGATAACGTGAAAAAGAGTATAGAGCCGCCTCGATTGCCCTACCAAACGCGCGGGAGCGCTGGTGGCCATGTGATACACTCGGGCGGCGCGAAAGCCGTGCCCCTTTGGTTCCGACAGCGCCGCGGGCCGGAGATCGACGAGCGGCCGGCCGGGTAATCGGCGCAGTCCCGAAGACCCCGCGAAGGCAACTGGATGCAGTCGAGAGTTTCACCAATCCGATTCGGTCGCGCCGCTAGCCGAGCCCAATCTGGCTCGCCTCCTCTTCCTAACCGTACGACTCCTGGAAAGAGCGGTCGGCTGTGGGATCGCCTTTCCTGGCCACTGAGTATCGCGCTTTTCGCCGTGCCCCTGGCACTGGTGCTTTTTACCTTCACAGTACCGAGACTATGGGCTAGTCCCGAAATCGAGATCCGCGTCACTGACCGCTTTACGGGGGAAACGATTCCAAGAGCGAAGGTGGTCATCGGTGAAACCGCGATGACCGCTGGTCCTGACGGCACGATCAGCGTTGAACTGCAAACTGACAGTTCGCCAGCCACCATAGAGGCACCTGGGTATCAGGCGATCACCACCACGCTTTCGCGCGGCGCGTCAAGGGACTGGCAGGTGGCGCTTCGCCCCACGGTTCTCCGGGGCAGATTGGCAGATGCCGAAACTTCCGCCGGCATTGCAGGTGCTGAAGTTGCCGTACGTGCGCCAGACGGGACCGAACAGAAAACCGTGACAGATTCGGACGGGCGGTACGCGTTCGATTCCGTCGCTGAGGATGCGACGGTTCGATTTTCTTCGCCTGACCACGGCATCGCGGAGGAGTTGATCGGCCAGAGGACCGAGATCAACCTAACCATGCGCCCATCGATCGTTTCCGGTCAGGTCACGGACTCGGCTGGTGCGCCGCTCGCCGGGGCTCGCATTTCAGCGTCGAACGGCAGCGCGGAGAGCGTTTCCGGACCAGATGGCGCCTTCAGGCTCACGGGCGGGACCGATGTTACGGAGGTCGTGGTCTCTGCTCCTGGGTATGCCAATAGGACGCTGAATGTCGACGCATCTCGTAACGTCACGGCGGCGCTAGACACCGCAATGATCAAGTCGGTCTACGCCAATCTCGGCGTATTGAGCGATCCCGAGCGTTGGAACCGCCTGATCGAGATTGCAGACACCACAGAGATCAACGCCATCGTCATTGACGTAAAACAGGACACGATCTACTACGACACGCAAGTGCTCTTCTATCGCGATATTGACGGAATGATCACGCCGATTTTCGATCCTGAGGAATTGCTGGCCGAGTTGGATGCCCACGGCATCTACTCGATTGCTCGCATGGTGGTGTTCAAAGACCCGGTGGTGGCAGCCGGGCGCCCGGATCTTGCCGTGCGCGACGAAAAAACCGGTGAGCTTTGGTACGACATGAACGGGACGCCGTGGGTTAACGCGTTCAATCAGGAGCTTTGGCAGGCGAACGCGGATCTCGGCGCGGAGCTCGCTCAGCTGGGATTCGACGAAATTCAGTACGACTACATCAGATTCCCCTCTGACGGGGATTTGCGCACCGCTGATTTTGGAAATGATTATTCAGAGGAGAACCGCCGCGCCGCGATCATGGGAGCGGTGGCGCTAGGCGCCGAACGAGTGCGGGCGGCTGGGGCTGTTTTTGCGATCGATCTTTTTCCAATCATTGCGCTCTTGGGGGACGATCAGGGTATCGGTCAGACCCTGCAGGATCTCACTCCGCTAGCAGACTACGTCTGCTTGATGATCTACCCGTCGCATTACGAAGAAGGCAACATCCCAGTCGACGGGCATCCTAATGACTTTCCGGCAGAGACAGTGACCTACACACTGGAGAGGTCGCAGGAGTGGGTACCCGGGACGATGAAGAAAATGCGTCCCTGGCTCCAAGATTTCACCTATCCCCTCGAGGGGTACTCGCCTTACGGCCCCGAGCAGGTTCGTGCTCAAATCGACGCAGCAGAAGCACAAGGTGTGAGCGGGTGGCTCCTATGGAACGCGGCCGGCGAGTTTGAGGCCTCAGCCCTTGCACCAGAGTAACGCGATGCTGCGATCACCTTTCAACGGGGACGACTACAGGGGCCGATGCAACTTGGGATCGGGATAATTGTGCCTGAGGCTGCTGCACCAACTCCCCAAAGCGCCCCGATTTCATTTGCAAGTACTGTCGCTCGAGCCATGCGGCCCGCTCAGTGGCTCAAGAATGGCGTCGTCTTTGCCGGTCTTGTGTTTGGCGGGAAGTTGCTCGAGCCAGAGGCCGTGGCAAGCGCCACGATTGCGGCGCTGGCCTTCTGCCTCATGAGTAGTGGCTTCTATCTCATCAACGACATCCGAGACCATCATGCCGATCGCCTCCATCCCGTCAAGCGCCTTCGCCCCGTTCCGGCGGGAGAGCTCCCGCTGCGAACGGCGGGTTTCGTTGGCGCGACTCTCATCGTCTCGGCAATCGTCGCGTCGGCGCTCCTCAGCTGGAGTCTTCTGTTGGTTTTTCTCGCGTACGCCAGTCTCATGGCTGCCTATAACCTCGGGCTGAAAGAGATCGTCATCGTCGACGTTTTTGCCATCGCGGCGGGGTTTGTCCTGCGGGCCGTCGGTGGTGCGATGGCCGTCGACGTCTCGATTTCGCCATGGCTCCTCGTCTGTACGATGCTGCTTGCATTGTTGATTGGGTTCGGAAAACGGCGGCACGAGCTGGCTGCGCTTGAGAACGCGGCCGCGCACCGCCGAAATCTGAACCTGTACAACCGCCCGATGCTGGACCAAGCCGTGGCTGTCACCGCAGCCGGGACGCTTATCGCGTACGCCGTCTACACCTTCGACAGTGAATCCGCAGAGTATCACCATCGGATGATGTTAACGGTTCCTATCGTTGCCTACGGCGTCTTCCGCTACCTCTACCTGCTCTATCTGAGCGATCAAGGAGGAACGCCCGAGACAATGCTCCTCGCGGACCGACCGCTCCTCGTGTCAGTCGCGGCATGGGCTGCTGTGAGCGCATTCCTGTTCTATTTCGCGAGTTGACTGACAGCGCGGGAGGGATCTGCGCCAATGCGGGTGTCCCCGTAGTTGATATAGTGCGTAGCAACATTTTGACACCATATGTATAATATGGAATTATGCTATTGGTTGCAGTCCCTTGGTTGGTCATTTAGGACCGAACACCCGTTGAACCACTCTCCGACAGTTCAGGTCAAGAACTCGCGGTGCGAAAAGGACGAATCATGATACTGCTCCGGCGAGGACTTCGGACGCAGACGCTGGAATCAAGCTTCGAACTCGATGTCATGCTGGACTTCGGTCAGCAGTCGACACGGAGCCCCCGACAGTGCAATGCGCCGTGGCGTCCACCGATAGACGTATTCGAAACCCACACTGGGCTCGTGGTGCGGGCTGAGCTAGGCGGTCTAACCACGAGCGAGGTCGAGGTTCTCGTTAGCGGAGACGAACTCATTCTTCGTGGCGAGCGGGTTGTTGACCGTCCAGTTGGACCGCGGGTGTACCACGAATCGCGAGTCCGCTATGGTCGGTTCGAGGCAGCAATCCGACTTCCATTCCCAGTCGACGTCGAGTCGGCAACGGCGGAATACACCGATGGATTCTTGTCTATCGAGTTGCCGCGGCTAGCGGCCACGAAATTGTTGGCTGGTGAAAAGCACGGGGTTGTATAAGCCCAAAGAGGAGATTAAGAGACGATGACGAGGAATGAGGAGGCGAGACCTCGCTCCAAAAGAACCAAAAAGGAAAAGGAAATAGTTGTCGATGAGGTTCTGTCGACAGATGGCATCCCGGAAGTCTTAGCGGTCGAAGCCCCAGCAACCGACAGCAAAACTGATGAGCGCGACGGCAGCGAGATTGTGGAGCTGCCCGTCCTGCCTCTACGTGGAACTGTTGTCTTTCCCTTGACGGTCGTGCCACTAGCGGCCGCGCAACCGCGCTCCTTGCGGCTGATCGATGAGGTCATGTCCGGGGATCGCACTGTCGCCCTGGTGATGCAGAAGGATGCCGAGCTGGAAGGCGCCGGACCGGATGACATCTACGAAGTGGGCACCATCTCGACCATCCATCAGATGATGCGCGTTCCTGATGGAACCGTCCGTCTCGCCGTCCAGGGAAATGAGCGGATGCGGATTGTCGAGTTTCTGAGGGAGGAGCCGTACCTCGTTGCCCGCGTACAACGGGTGCCTGAAGTCATCGAGGACTCAGTCGAAGTCGATGCCTTGACACGGAATACCCTCGAGCTGTTCCAACGGCTTGTGTCGCTAGTGGCGCATATGCCGGATGAGCTCGTCACTGCCGCCCTCAACGTTGATGACCCGCGCCACCTCGTCTACCTGGTCGCGACCAACCTGCGCATGGACCCGGAGGTCCGGCAGCATCTCCTCGAGCTCGATTCTGTACGCGACAAGCTGGCGGCCTTGAATGCGTTCATCGCCCAGGAGCTGGACGTACTCGAATTGGGCAAGAAGATTCAGAGCGATGTCCAGCAGGAGCTTGGAAAGAATCAGCGCGACTTCTATCTGCGAGAGCAACTCAAAGCAATTCAGCGCGAACTTGGTGAAGGGTCGGAGACGGAAGCCGAAGCAGCTGAACTACGCCAGAAGATAGAGGATTCCGGCATGCCGGAAGAGGCGGCCAAGGAAGCCCGCCGCGAGCTCGATCGTCTGAGCAAATTGCCACCGGCCGCCGCCGAGTACGGTGTCATCAAGACCTATCTAGACTGGCTTACCAGCCTCCCTTGGACCGCAAGAACCGAAGGTGAGATTGACGTTGCCAAGGCACGCCAGATCCTCGATGACGAGCACTACGACCTCGAGAAGATCAAGGATCGCATCCTCGAATATCTCGCGGTGCGCAAGCTGAAGCAAGAGGCTGCGGGGGAGGCCGGTGAGCCGGAGCCTCCGCAGTCACGAGAGCCAATCCTCTGCTTTGTTGGTCCTCCGGGTGTCGGCAAGACGAGTCTTGCCCAATCGATTGCGCACGCCCTTGGCCGTGGGCTGACCAGGATGTCACTCGGCGGTGTCCGTGACGAGGCTGAGATACGTGGTCACCGGCGGACCTATGTCGGCGCCATGCCCGGGCGAATCATCCAAGCGATTCGACGGGCCGGCTCCAGCGACCCGGTCTTCGTACTCGACGAAGTCGACAAGCTCGGGAGTGATTGGCGCGGTGATCCCTCGTCGGCGTTGCTCGAGGTGCTCGACCCTGAGCAGAACAACTCGTTCCGCGACCACTACCTGGATGTTGCCTTTGACCTGTCGAAGGTGATGTTCATTGCGACGGCGAACCTGCTCGACTCGATCCCGGCACCGCTTCGAGATCGCATGGAGATTCTCGAGCTGAGCGGATATACGGACGAGGAGAAGCTGGCCATCGCACACCGCTTCCTGATCCCAAAGCAGGTGAAAGCTCACGGGCTAGCTAATGAGCCTCTGGACTGGACCGATGAGGGGTTGATTTCCCTGATTCGGAACTACACCCGTGAGGCCGGCGTCAGGAATCTCGAGCGGGAGATAGCTACCGTAGCGCGGAAGATCGCAACGCGGAAGGCGGAAAATCGGGAGTTCAGCCGGCAAGTTGGACCTGAGGAAGTTCGTGAGCACCTTGGCCGGCCGCGTCACTACTACGAGGAGCGAACGCAGCGGACAGAACAGGCTGGGGTGGCGATCGGGGTTGGTGTCTCCGGTGTCGGGGGCGACATCATGTTCATCGAGGCTTCGCGCATGCCTGGAAAGGGCTCGCTGACCGTGACCGGCCAACTCGGCGACGTCATGAAGGAGTCGGCGACAGCGGCTATGTCCTTCGTCCGGTCCAGAGCAAGCGATCTAGGTATCGATCAGGACTTTTTCAAGGAGTCAGATGTTCACCTGCACGTACCCGCAGGCGCGATTCCAAAGGACGGACCTTCGGCAGGGACCGCCATGACAATCGCACTCGTGTCCCTATTGACGGGAGTGCCGGTTCGCGACGATGTCGCGATGACCGGGGAAATCACGCTCCGGGGTCAAGTGCTACCGGTCGGTGGCATAAAGATGAAGGCGCTCGCCGCCCGTCGTGCGGGTGTGGACACCTTTGTCCTTCCGAAGCGGAACGAGGCAGATCTGGACGACCTACCGGACGAGCTGAAGGCCGAAATGACGTTTGTTCTGGCGGAGACGCTCGACGACGTACTCGTGGCCGCGATGCCGCGGCATTTCCTCGCCATGCGCCCAGGGATCGACGACTCTGTCGAGTACGCCGAGCCCGCGACCAAAGAGCGCGAGCCCGTCGCCGCTGTCGCCTAGCAAGCACTAGTAGAGAGAGGACGAGAAACAGGCCGGCGATCGCCGGCCTGTTTCTCTGCGTTCCTGGAGAGCTATGACTTCGCCGCGAAGACCTTGCTCTTGGCCGCTGCGTCCACCAAGCGAGCAAACGGTCGGAGGTGAGCAGCGTCGCGCTCGAACATCAGCTCGGGGTGCCACTGCACGCCGAAAACCTCTGGGTTGCCGCGCATCACGACCGCTTCAACGAGACCATCCGGCGAGTACGCCACCGGGACCAGCCCAGGCGCAATGTCTCGAATCGCTTGGTGATGGAACGAGTTCACTCCAAGGTCATTGTTGCCGAAAATAGGTAAAGGCGCCGGGTCGACTGCCGACAATTCGTGGCCAACCGCCGAATCCTCTAGGCCCCGTTCGTGTTGACGATGTCCGATCTCCGTCGCGCCAGGATGCTCGGTGGAGACATCCTGAATCAGTGTTCCACCGAGCGCGACGTTCATGACCTGGACGCCCCGGCAAATTCCGAAAGTTGGGATCCCTCGAGCCAGTGCGGCATCGAAGACATCAAATTCGAATTGATCGCGGGCGGGGTCGATGCCGTATGTCGCAGGGTGGACGTAGTCGTCTCCGTACCGCGATGGATCCACGTCGGGCCCTCCACTCAGGAGAAGGCCGTCAACGACCGTCATGAGTTCATCGATTGAATCGTGCTGCGGCGGCAAGATTATAGGAACGCCACCAGCCGTTTCCACGGCTCGCACGTATGGTGCCGACATGCAATACCGCAAGAACGTGCCGTG
>DASUQU010000410.1:0-5964 GCA_036280495.1 Thermomicrobiales bacterium
ACCAGTTGCGCCGCGGAGAGGTTGCGCTGGGCGGTGCCGACCGCGGCGACCCGCTGCGTCGCGCTGTCACTCCCGCTGCTCAAGACCCACCCGATGACGATGCTGCCGATGGCGAGCAAGGCGGCGCCGATGAGGATCCAGCTCCCAATGGCGCCGAAGATGGTGTCGTAGGCGACGAAGATGATCGCCGCGAATGCCAGGACCAGGCTGACGCTCGAAATGCGCGCCAGCTCAGGCGACCAACTCGCCGCGAGGTCCGGGTAGCGCGCCCGCACCAGCATCGCCAGCGCCAGCGGCAGCAGCATGAGAAAGATGAGCGGTTTGGCGACGTCCCACGGGGCGACCGCGACACCCTGGACCAACTGCGGCAGGACGATCGGCGCGTAGCCGATGGTCACCACCATCAAGAGCACCATCAACCCGACTGAAAAGGCCACGTCGCCCTTGGCCATCTGCGCCAGCTTCGGGATGAACGGCGCGCCGGCCATCGTTCCCAGCAGGATGAGCGCCGTGCCGGCTTGCGTCTCGAGCGGGAGGAGCCGACCGAGGAGAAACGCCAGGGCGGGGACCGCGACGAAGTTCCCCAGCAGCACGCCTCCCAGCAACCGGCCATTGCGCAGGGGAGCGACGACTTGCGACAGCGTTACGCTCATGCCGACCGAGAGCATGCTCGTCACGACGAACCCCAGAATGCCGACCTTGGCCACGATCTCCAGCGTCTCACTGATCATCTTCAATCTCCTTTGACCTCGTCTGGTTGGCGAGCCAGCGCCCAACGGCGGCCCGCTCCGACGTACGACGGCTAACTGCTCCGGGTCTCCGTGGCGTCACCGGTGAAGAGAAGCGGTTCTCCTGACATCCGCGGGCGGTTGCGCGATCGTCCGATCTCCAGATGACAAGCGCCAGAAAAGCCCCGCTTGCGATTCCTGGCTCAGCCATGCCGGCAGGGGAGAGCGTGGTCGCATCGCCGGCCGACCGACGCCGATCAGGTGTCCAGGTCCGCCAGCCAGCGCAGGGCGCGCAATCCCGGTACGAAGCCGTACTCACCTCCACGGGTGACCACGAAGCCCGGCAGGTTCTGCAGGCGGCGCCGGACAGGTTGCTCCGGGATAGTGAAGACGTCCGTCTCGCCGTGGTGGCCGGCCACCGGGTCTTTCTCGCCCGAATACCCGATGAAGTTTCCGTCGTTGACCCAGTCGGTCTTGATGAACTCGAACTGCCGGTCCAGGTGAGCACCAAGGAAAACCCCGACCAGGCCGCGGTCGGCCCCGTCGTCCTCGAGGACACCCGCCGGCAGTGGCGGCCCGTAGGTCGTGCCGCGCCGGATGATGCGATGCAGCCGCGTGACCCCGATGATGTCAGCATCACGGGGGTTGACGCGCCGGATGTGTGCCCCGGCGGGGCACTTGAAGCCGCGATTGTCGTCTGCCCGGTAGAGGAAATCGTTGTTGCGCCGGTAGTCGGCGCCGAGCTCGGGATCGTCCCGCTCCGGGGAGAGGACCAGCGGCGCCCCGCTCGGCCAGCGCCCGACCATCTTCGCCGCCAGCAGCGCTTCCTCCTCGGGACTGGCGCTGTTCGCGCGCAGGTACTGGCGCCAGGCCGCCACGCGGGTGTGGAGTTTGCGAATGGCCGCGTAGGTCCCGTTGCGCCCCAGGACCTCGGGCTGCGGCATCGGTGGCAGGTTTCCCGTCTCGTCGGGGTAGCCGAGGATGAACTCGCCAGCCTTGAGGGGGGGTTCCTGGGGATTGGAGCCGGGGATCCCGGTCCCCTCGATGCTCGGATAGCTGATGCCATCCTTGAAGCCCAGGGTGGTGCGGCCGGTGGGGAGCTGCCTGACGTCTTGCTGCCAGATCACCTCCACACCGGGGCTGTCGCGCAATGCCTCGCGGGCTCGTGCCAGCGCCGCCTCCAGTCGCGCGTCGTCGGGGGCGAGCGCGGAGATGACGAGGTGGACGTCCGGCGTCCCGAAGGGCGACTCCCAGTTGGCGGGGGCGCTGTCGCCGACGTCGCCCAGGGCTTCGGCACGGGCCGCCATGCCCTGCTGGAACTCGATGGGAAAGCTGTCCAGCGAGGCCTGGGGCACCCCGAGGGCGCGAAGGCCGTGCCAGGTGAGGGCCACGGCGACCCAGGCGTCCTGGTTGGGACTGGCGCTGGGGAGACCGCTGTCGACCGCCGGGAGCAGCCACCCGAGGAACTTCCGTCCAGCGTGCCGGTCATCGACGCGCAGGAAGACGAATTTGCCCACGTACGGCGACGGCCGGTGGTGCAGCGCTCCGCTCTGGATGTCGTCGATCTCGACGCTGATGGCCGGTCCGCTGCTTGCCGCTGCATTCATAATGACTTTGTCTCCGCGGTCGCCTGACACTAGCGCGCTTAGCTCGCGCCTTCCGCCACAGCCGCCACCGCGGCGTGGCTCTTCCAACCCGCGCCCCGGTTCATGGCGGGCTGGCGTTCGCTTTCACCATGGAACGCCGGCCCTAACCACCGAAGACCTCCGCGAGATTCTTCGGCTCCTTGCGCACCTGGTGGTTCAACTGGTGGCGCAGGATGGACACTTGGCGGTAGACCTCCTTGCGCGCGCGCATGATGTTGCCCAGCGGCCGGTGCTCCTCCGTGACCCGCCAGGGCGTCATCGAGGTCGCGTCCATCCGCTCGAAGTTGTCCTCCCCGCCGATGTCCTGCCGCGGCAGGCGCAGCTTGGCGACGGTGACGAAAGGCGAGAGCGTCTCCGGCCAGACCACGGTCACGTCCTCGACCGGCATGTGATCCAGGTCCACGCAGAGCTGAACCTGGATGTCGAACTCGTAGGGGCGCTCCTTCAGCTCTGCCACCAGCGCCGGGCGGAAAACCTCCCGCGCGGAGGTGAGGTCGAGGGTTCGCCGCGTCACGCGGTCGGCATACTCCTGCACCGGGGTCACGCGCACCTTTGCGATGTAGTCGCCGTGCCGCACGGAGGCCATCGTCCAAAAGGTGGAGAGGAGCAGGTTGATGGGCTTGACCTGCTTGAGCCTGAGGAAGGCGCCCAGCTCGTCCCATGCCCACTCCTCCGGGGGGAGCTTGCCCATGCCCGTGACCCAGTCGTAGAGGAAGCGGTGGAGGCGCGCCCGCTTCTCCTCGGGCGTCTCGCCGGCCGGCGGCGCAACGCCGATCTGCAGGAACAGCTGTTGGATGAACACGTAGTGCTCGACCGTGTTGCAGAAGAAGATTGGGGCGTTGATATTCGCGTAGTCGAAGGTGCCGCTATCCGGCTCGTCCTCGAGCAGCGTCGGGCCGGGAATGCCAAAGAGCTTCAGCCCCATGCCGCAGACCGGCCCCAGCAGCGCGTCCGGCCCGGTGTGGGCGGACCCGCTCGAGAAGCGGACCATCGCCTCGTGGCGTCCCGGTGTCGCGTAGATGCCCTGGGCGTACGCCGTCGGCAGCCCGCCGAGGATCTCGACCTCGCCCCGGGCCAGCCCGAAGCCCGTGGCGTGGGCGTCGCGCACCGCTCGCCCCTCGACCTTCGTCGACCCGGCGACGTAGCGCTTCGCGGCCTCGACGACCGTCTGCAGGTTCTGGTCGAAGTTGGGGTCGGCGCGCTCGATGTCGGGGCCGTACCGCACGAACTGTTCGGTCGCGACGGTCATGGCGATTCCTCCTTTTCCGTGATCCGGGGGTCGTACCCCCGGATCACCATCCGCTGGCGGGCCGGCGATCGACAACGCGCTGGGCGCGCCGGCCCTAGCTGGCCGCTTCGTCGAGAAGCTTCTGGAAAGCGGGCGTAGCCCGAAGCGCCGCGCTGGCCGGATTGTCGAGGATCTCCCGGAACTCGGGACTATCGAGCACCGCCTGGAATGCCTCGTTGACCCGCTGGTCCTTCAAGACCTGTTTCGTGGTGAGCTCGGGATACGCGCTGATGAAAGTCAGCGCCGGCACCTGGTGGGCGACGAACCAGTCCTTGACATTGGGGGCGGAAATACCGGGGAACCCTTCCGAAAATGTAAAGACCTCGCTAAAGACGTCCGATATGGAGGTGGTGGCAAAGTCGTCGATGTAGGTATCCCACGAGCCGTCGAACTCGCTGGCGAACAGGAACCGCGTGTCGTTGTCGAAGATCGCGTGTCGCGCGGTGTGGAGAGTGCCGATGTCTTGCACGGCAGCCCGGCGCGTCTGCTCTCGCGACGGGCTGTTGAGCGCCTCGATGGTCTTGCGCAGCGCCGGCGCTTGACCCGGCTTGATCTTGGACATGACGAGGAACTCGCTAACGCCCCCATCCATCAGGCCCGGCCGTTCCGGCTGGGCGGACTTCGTCGTGTTAGTCGCTGTGGCCATGGAAAACTCTCCTTCAACTCGCTCGAACTGTCTGGTCACTCTGCAGTGCCTGCGGGCGGGGCTGCTTGGGTCCTCCTTCCAGGATCACGGCCTACCATCCAAGATCATCGAATGACGACCCGTGATCGATTCCGGGCTGTTTCGGCTGCCTCAGTTCGCCGCTTCGTCGAGCAGCTTCTGGAAGGCGGGCGTGGCCAGCAGCGCCGCGTTGGCCGGGTCCTTCAGTGCCGCCCCGAACTCAGGGCTATCGAGCACCGCCTGGAAGGCCTCGTTGACCCGCTGGTCCTTCCAGATCTGTTTGGTGGTGAGCTCGGGATAGGAACTGACGAAGACCTGGGCGGGCACCTGGCCGGCGACGAACCACTCTTTGAGCTGCTCTCTGGGGGCGGCGATGCCCGGGAACCCTTCCATGTGCGAAAAGACCAACTCGAAGTTCTCCGCGATTTTCGTCGTGGCGAAGTCATCGATGTAGGTGTCCCAGGAACCGTCAAAGACGCTGGCGAACAGGAACCGCGTATCGTTGTCGAAGATCACGTGCCGCGCATCGTGCAAGGTGCCGATGTCCTTCAGCGCTTCTCGACCCGCCGTCCCCGTCATAAAGTCGTTTCTGATACCGGCGAGCGTCTGGCGCAGCGCATCGGCCTGGCCCGGTTTGATCTTGGCCATGACGAGGAATTCACCGGCAACCCCGTCATGCAGACCCGGCCGCTCCGGCTGGGCGGACTTCTTGGTGTCGGTCGTTGTGGCCATGGAAAACTCTCCTTCAACTCGCTCGAACTGTCTGGTCACTCTGCAGTGCCTGCGGGCGGTGAATGTTAAACCGCTCCGAACTTCGGACGACACAGCGGAAGCCGAGGTGGCTCATCCCTGTGTTAATGTCTTGGGGCTGGCGCGCCGCCGGACGGTAGCGGTAGCAATAGCTCGGCGCGCACAGGTGCGATCCTCCTTTCACGACTTTGCGCGGGACGCGAAACTGGACGTGCTGCGGGGTGACGCTCCGCTCGCGCTCGGCGCCACGGGCATACTCGGGCGTGCAGCACGCTCGACTGGCTTCGGTTCGCGGGGCGGCGTACCAATCCGCGGTCCACTCCCAGACATTGCCCGCCACGTCGAGCAAGCCGTAGCCGTTGCCGGGGAAGCTGCCGACCGGCGAGGTGTAGGCGAATCTGTCCTCCTCCGTGTTGTACCAGGGGAAATGCCCCTGCCAGGTGTTGGCCATCAACTGACCATCCGGCCGCTCTTCGTTCCCCCAGGCGAAGGTGGCGCCGTCGAGCCCACCCCGCGCGGCATGCTCCCACTCGACCTCGGTCGGCAGCACCGCTCCGCTCCAGGCGCAGTACGCTTCCGCATCCGCCAGTGCCACCTGGACCACCGGATGCTCGGCCAGGCCATCGAGAGTGCTTCCCGGTCCACGCGGGTGCCTCCAATCGGCCCCGGGCGTCCAGGCCCACCAGTTCGCGGCGTTCCCGAGATCGACCGGACCGGATGTTGGCGTGAAGACCATGCTCCCTGCCGCCAGGTTTTCCGCGGGCGCCCCCGGGTAGAGCGCCGGATCGAGCGGTTGCTCGGCGACGGTGACGTAGCCCGTCGCCGCGACGAAACGGGCAAATTGCCGATTCGTCACCGGGTGCCGGTCGATCCAGAAGCCGTCCACCT